>CALRRC020000059.1:0-5626 GCA_943370515.1 Erythrobacter sanguineus
GGTCTGGCCTAGAAAATACTGAGTGAAATCAGTACCGCGCCAGTAATAAAGCCGCCCGCAAACAGTAAAGCCCCAGTAATCAGGCGCCGTGTCTGGCGCTCTTCCTGGAGCAAGGTTTTGAGTAAGACCAGCTCAGCGCCCTGCTCGACTTTACTTGACTGCGCTAGGCTCTCGGCTAGAAGGCGGGGCAAGGTAGGCAAAATTTTGGCCCAGTTCGGCGCTTCTGTTTTTAGACCCTCTACTAAGCCCCTCCAGCCCAATTGCTCACTAATCCACTTTTCTAAGATCGGTTTAGCGGTTTTCCACAAATCCAGATCCGGGTCCAGTTGCCGAGCCAAACCTTCTACATTAAGTAGCGTCTTTTGCAGCAAAGTCAGTTGCGGCTGGATCTCGACATTAAAGCGCCGTGAGGTCTGAAACAAACGCATCAGCACAATACCCAAAGAAATTTCTTTAAGGGGGCGATCAAAGTAGGGTTCACACACAGAACGTACCGCGCCCTCTAATTCTTCTACGCGTGTATCCGCAGGTACCCAGCCTGACTCAATGTGCAATTCTGCGACGCGGCGGTAATTGCGATTAAAGAAAGCCAGGAAATTTTGCGCTAAGTAATTTTTATCCGTCTCACTTAGCGCACCCACAATACCAAAATCCAATGAAATAAATCGCCCAAATCGCTCGGGCTCCAGACTGATCAGAATATTGCCTGGGTGCATATCCGCATGGAAGAAACCATACTGAAACACTTGGGTAAAAAAGATTTCAACGCCATCGGCGGCCAACTTTTTGAAATCAACTCCAGCTGCGCGCAATTCGTCAGTGCGGCCAATCGAGATGCCATTCATGCGCTCCATCACAATCACGCTGGTGTGGCATAGATCCCAATACATTTCCGGAATCATCAACTTATCTGAATCAATAAAGTAACGACGCAACTGACTTGCATTGGCCGCCTCGCGCATCAAATCCAATTCGTCGTGCAGGTAGATATCAAACTCGGCAACTACCTCGCGCGGCTTTAAACGCCTACCATCAGCCGATACCTTTTCAACAATCTTGGCTAAGTCATGCATCAATGCCAAGTCATCTTCAATTACAGGCAAGATGCCGGGGCGCAAGACTTTAATGGCTACCTCACGCCCTTCCCATTCCGGACGCTGTGGGGTTGCGCGCAGTACACCGAAATGCACTTGGGCTACTGAGGCGCTGGCGACCGGCGTGGCATCAAACTGAATAAACACCTCTTCAATTGGCTTACCCAAAGCCGATTCAATCAAGGCGCGCGACTCAGCATTGGAGAACGGTGGCACTTGGTCTTGCAGCTTCGCCAACTCATCGGAGATGTCGTCTGGCAATAAGTCGCGGCGAGTGGATAGAACTTGACCAAACTTAACAAAGATCGGTCCAAGTGCTTCCAGCGTCAGCCGTATCCGCACACCCCGTGGTAATGAATTCGGAGACGCTATGCAAGGAATCGAAAGCAAGATCCGTTTTATGCCGGGCTTGAGGTTGTCGCGTAGCAAGGGCAACAAACCAAAACGCCATGCGGTAAAAAAGATGAAGCAAAGTCGTGCAAAGCGGGCCATGTTTATTTGCTCCTTTGCTGCAGCAACGCAATACGCTTATCCAAACGCTCGACGCTATCGCGCAATTCCATGAGCTGGTTTTTGTGTATTGCAAAGTCACGCTGATTCAATAGGACCTTCTTTTCTTCACTGAGGTATTCAACGGTATTTTCAAGCAGATCGAGGCCAGCCGCTTTACCAGCGCTCGCTATTTTTTTTCCTTGAGCAACAGCAAAATGGGCTGGTGCATCCCCAATGATTTTTGAGAGATCTTCTTCGTATTCCCAGCGCAACTGCCCGGCTAGGCGGCCCAACAACTGAGCTAAATCAGCATCACCCGCAATCGTCACTGATTTAAATGCATTTTCCCGGATAGGACCGCTGCTGGTCAGTAAGGTGGAAAGTGCTTGGCTTGAAATCGTCAGCACCAGGGCTGTTCTGACTGGGGGTGGAGCTTCCCCATCATCGGCTTGGGTAGGCGCATCCGAATGACGCACAGCCTCCAATAGACCAGTATTGTTAATTTGCACAGCAAATCGACCAAACGGCATTTCTAAAGCAATCGCTTTGCCGGCGTGCTTTGCTAACTCGGTGCTAGCCCATGGCTCCCCCGCCAAGACATGATTAATGCCGTGGCAGATGGCTGCGCTGGTAATGGGCCGGGCGGAAGTTGATACCGAATTCATGGGTGCAAAAAACCCGCACGAATGCGGGTTTTTCCGTGGGGAAAGCCTAAGCTTAAACCAACTGTTGAATCCCGGCTAGAACCCAACCGCCAGAGCCATGAATTGGCTTGCTCAAGTTCCAAATTTCGGTAAATGGCTCAGCTGGAGCGCCTACCTGCTCGCGAATCATGCCGGTGAATTGAATGCTAGCCAAATAATTGTCTTGACCAGTTTCAACACCCAACAACTCAGCATTGAGGGTAACCACATCGGTTTGATTACTTGCTTCTGCGCGGGCGTTCAGGTCTTGCGTTAGGTTGCTAAACATCTCGGGCGTAGCAAACTCACGCAATGAATTCAAATCGCCATCGTCCCATGCTTTCTGCAATTTAACGAAATAGTGCTTTGCATTATCCAAAAATGCGTATTCATCAAATCCCTCTGGTAAGGATTTCGCTGCCTCAGGAACAACTGCTGCTGCGCCACCAAACGAGGCGGCCACAGGAACAAAGCCAGGCTCATTGCGTGTGTTACTTGGCTCATAAGCCGTGCGCTGCATGCCATTGTTACCAGCAGCGGCTGGGCTAGCACGCCCTGCACCCGACATCGATGGCATAAAGCGCTTCACGATAAAGAAGAGGAGCAGACCAACTGCCAAGGCAATCAAAATACCTGTGAACATCGAAGCGGCGGCTTCACCCAAACCAAAATGGGAAAGAAGGTAAGCAATACCAAGGCCAGCCGCTAAGCCGCCCAGCATGCCGCCAAATCCAGGACGCTTTGGCGCCGCTGCCGCTGCATTACCAGCAGCGGGTGCAGCAGGCTGAGCTTGCTGCGCTGGCTTTTGGGCTTGCGCAGGCTGTGCCTGCTTTTGTACCGGGGCCGATTGGCCAGTAGTTTTTCCGTTACCCAGACGCTTAGCGTCGACGTAACCAACCGAGGACAAGGTCAGTGCGACGGTAAGTACGATGGCTTTGATAGCATTTTTATTCATTTATTTAGGTCTCCAGTAATGCACAACAACAAAACTAACACTTAGTATTTAATACCAATATGGAGCGCAACGATACCCCCAGTTAATCTATGGGTATCAACCGCATCAAAACCAGCCTCCAACATCATATTTTTCAAGGTTTCAGCGTCCGGGTGCATACGGATCGATTCAGCCAAATACCGATAGCTTTCAGCATCTTGAGCGATTTTTTCACCTAACCACGGCAGCACCTTAAAGGAATACACATCGTAGGCCGGCTGCAACATAGCATCGGGCTTGGAAAACTCCAACACCAAAACACGCCCACCTGGTTTGATCACGCGCAGCATTTCAGCGAGTGCGCGTTCTTTGTGGGTCATATTGCGAAGCCCAAAGGCAACCGTCACCACATCAAAATGGTTTGCTGGGAAGGGAATCGACTCGGCATCGAATTGCACACAGGGCAAAACCACGCCTCGGTCCATCAGGCGATCGCGCCCCACTCCCAACATCGATGCGTTGATGTCGCTGAGCCAGACCTCGGCATCGGGGTGTTTGCCCCACTCCGCAGCAGTTGCAAAAGCGGCAGCGAGGTCGCCCGTACCACCGGCAATATCGAGGATGCGCTGCCCAGGGCGAACTTGTGCCCGAGCGATCGTGAGTTTCTTCCAAATGCGGTGCAGGCCGAATGACATCAAGTCATTCATGACGTCGTATTTATTGGCTACGGAGTGAAAGACATCGGCGACCTTACCTGCTTTCTCTACCTCGTCTACCGTTTGGTAACCAAAATGGGTTTTATTCATATTGCCGTATCTGAGGTGTTTATTTACTTCCGCAGGAATGGCCTTCGTGACCAGTTTGCGTTGTTGCAATATCACGGCTTGCGCCTGCTTGCTTTAGCTTATCGAGGTAATCGTTCCACAAGGCGTCTTGGTTTTCACAGAGAAAAAACAAGTACTCCCATGAAAACAATCCGGAATCATGCCCATCTGAAAACATCGGGCGAATAGCATAGTGGCCGACTGGCTCCAGCTCATTAATGCCTACGTTGCGTTTGCCAGTCTGCAGGGTCTCTTGACCAGGGCCATGGCCCCGAACTTCTGCCGACGGCGATAAGACGCGTAAAAATTCAAAGGGCAGGCGATATGAACTGCCATTCCCATAACTCAGTTCCAATACCTTGGATTGCTGATGCATCACTACATTTGTTGGAATCATTAAACCAATACCCTCTCAATGCCACCCTGATTAGCTTGGGTGACGTAGTCTTGCATCCAATTGTCGCCTAAGATGCGTTGCGCCATTTCAACGACGATGTAATCTGCGGTGGTTGCGCTATCGGCATCAAAGCGCGACAACCCTTGCAGGCAAGATGGGCAGCTGGTTAATACCTTAACCTCGCCAGTAAAGTCGGCTTTTAAGCTTGTAGCTGCCTTTTCCATTTCAATCTGCTTGCGAAAGCGGATCTGCGTGGAAATATCCGGGCGCGTCACGGCCAAGGTACCCGACTCACCGCAGCAACGCTCATTCTTCAAAATGGCTTGTTTATCTTCCGTCTGAATCAGTTCATTCACGGTTTTGAGTGGGTCTTGCAACTTCATCGGCGAATGGCAAGGATCGTGATACATGTAACGGACGCCCGTCACTCCCTCTAATTTGACGCCCTTCTCCAATAAGTATTCATGAATATCAATGATTCGGCATCCTGGGAAAATCTGCTCAAACTGATAGCCTGCTAATTGGTCGTAGCATGTGCCGCACGACACCACCACCGTTTTAATATCCAAATAGTTCAGCGTATTGGCCACCCGATGGAACAGCACGCGATTGTCCGTAATCATCTTTTCTGCTTTGTCGAATTCGCCGTTACCGCGCTGGGGGTAGCCGCAGCACAGATAGCCTGGCGGCAATACGGTTTGCACACCGACATTCCACAGCATGGCCTGAGTAGCTAGGCCCACTTGCGAGAACAAACGCTCAGAGCCGCAGCCTGGAAAATAAAACACTGCTTCAGTATCTGCAGTCGTTATTTTTGGATCACGAATAATCGGAACGTAATTGGCGTCTTCAATGTCTAAGAGGGCGCGGGCTGTTTTCTTGGGAAGATTTCCCGGCATCTTCTTATTAATGAAGTGAATCACTTGCTCTTTGATGGGCGGCTTGCCTACGGTAGCGGGTGGCGTAGCCGTTTGTTTTTTGGCGAAACTGCGGAACAAATTATTCGCAATGCGCTGCGCTTTGTAACCCCACTCAATGACTACCTTACGTGTCAATCGAATCGTATCGGGGTTGCTGGCATTCAAAAAGAACATCGATGTAGCTGTGCCGAGATTAAACCGCTGCTGACCCATCTTGCGCAGCAAATTGCGCATATTCATGGTCACATCACCAAAGTCGATCTTGACTGGGCAAGGCGTAGC
>CALRRC020000060.1:0-5610 GCA_943370515.1 Erythrobacter sanguineus
CTAGGTCAGCCGCTTGCTCGTAACCGTGGACCGGACTAAATACCAACTCAATCGACCATTTGGTGGTGATGCCTTCGGCTTCTAATGGATTAGCTAAACCCAGACCACAGACCACGATGTCTGGATTGTCTTCTCGGCAACGATCGAGCTGCTTTTCAACGTCCTGCCCTTCTACTAGGCGAACATCGCTTGGTAAGAGCGCGAGTTCTTGAGCTAAATGCTGGCGATGCAAGTAAGGCGTGCCGACTTCGAGCAAGGTCATGCCCATCTCGTTGTGCAAGAAACGAGCCAAAGGAATTTCCAGCTGTGAATCTGGGAAAAAGGAAATGGTTTTTTGATTCAGGATCGCTTTGTAACGCTCTAATGCCGATATTGCACGGGCTTTTCTGGGTGCTGTTACACGCTCAAAATCAGCATCCGAGATGCCCCATTCTTTAGCAGCAGCTGCCAACCAGTGGCTTGTTCCCTCTACGCCAAATGGAAACGATGCATCAAGGCGCTGGGCTCCGCGCTCATCGAATAAGCGCCCTGTTTCAGCGAGGAACGGTTGGGCCAATAAATAACGGGTATTGGCAGTGACAGTGACCGTGTCATTGCTATGGCGTGGCGGAAAGAATGACACCGCATCGATACCAAGCTCATTAAAGACCCGCCGAAATTGATCTTCTACAACGTCTGGTAAGCAACCCACAATCACGAGATTTTTGGCATTGGTATCAACTGAACCGGCACCACTCTCACTGGACTTAGGCAATTCTTTCACTAAGGCGGCCAAACAGGCGTCCTCGCCTTGCGTAAAGGTTGTTTCGATGCCGCTGCCGGAGTAACTTAAGATCCGGCATTGCTGAATAAACTGTTTACCCAGGCGCTCTGAGGCACGGGATAAATCCAACTTAATTACTTCGGATGGGCACGACCCAACTAGAAAAAGCAGTTTGATATCGGGCCTGCGGCTAAGCAACTTAGTCACCACCTTATCGAGCTCGTCATTGGCATCGGCAATACCGGCTAAATCACGGTCATCAATAATGGCAGTAGCAAAACGGGGCTCCGCAAAAATCATCACGCCCGCAGCCGACTGTATTAAATGCGCGCAAGTACGTGAGCCCACAACCAAAAAGAATGCATCTTGTATTTTGCGATGCAGCCAGATAATGCCGGTGAGGCCACAAAAAACCTCGCGCTGGCCCTTTTCTTTCATGATTGGAATGTCGCGACTCGTGTCACGCGCTGGACTTAGATTGGGGGTCGTAATGGCGTTCATGTTGCCATCCCCCCGTGGATATTTCGCTCTTCTTCTACCACTGTTTCATCAGCTACACCCTCATAACGCGCCACCCTTAGCTTCCATAGAAACTGAGCTGCATTAATAAGGTAGGCGACGTATGCAGTCAATGCCAAGTAAATTAATTCGTTTGCGCTGAGCGCACCGTTCCATAAGAAATAGAGATAAGCAGTATGGAGCGCTAGAACCAGCATGCTAAAGACATCTTCCCAAAAGAAACTCTCGGCAAACAAGTATTTGCCAAAGACAACCTTCTCCCAAATTGATCCAGTAATCATGATCAAATACAAGGCAATCGTTTTAATGACGATCGATACCGTCGCTATTTCATAGCCTTCGCCAGTAAAGAGGTAGTGAACAACTAAACAAAAACTGACAATGAAGATGAGAAATTGAACGGGAGCAAGAATTCCTTGCACCAAGGTCCACACGGATTCATTGCGCCGCTTACGCTGATCTGCTGTGTAGAGGGGTTTACTCAAATTACTCACGGTTTAGGTAGTTCCAATGTGATTGCATGTGTAAACAAAACTTTACGACTAATTTAATTTACAAAATACCGTATTTACCCTTACATAATTGGGGTTTACCCTTAAATATCATCTTTATTTACAGCTTATTCTATCAAAAGTGTAATATTTGTTTTACATTGTAAACAAGTTTATTTTTTTACCCATACCAAACGAACCCCTTATGTTGGCAAAAAAAGAGAACCAGCAGGCATCCGCTGATGTGCCCGCCTTAGATACTGGCAAGGTACTGGCCATGGTCAAGGGGATTGGCCGCGTGAATCAAACGGGCAACCGGGATTGGATTGAAGATCGCCTGCTCAATACCATTTTGGAAACCGGCGCACTTGAATTAAAACCGCATTCCTCAGCGCACCTCACCTGGCAAGTCATTGAAGATCATGCAGATGGTTTTGTCGCGCTCATTACACGCGATGGCCCACAAAAAACTGAGCAATATATTGCCGAACTATTGAACTTGGGCATGGGCATTGATTTAATTGTGCTGGAGCTAATACCGCGCATTGCACGCAAGCTGGGAGATCAGTGGATTAGTGATAGCCTTAGCTTTACTGAGGTCACGATTGCTACTGGTCGTTTGCAGAAATTAATCTACAGCGTAGATCATCTATATCAAGAAACTCGAACAAGCTCCTCTACTGCGCATAGTATTTTAGTTACCGCCTCTCCAGGCTCTCACCATACATTGGGGCCGCTGATTTTATCGAATTACTTTACCTGGGCAGGATGGAGCGTGCTGAGCGAAAGTACGCCTACTCAGCAATATATTGAAAAGACCGTTGCCAGCAGATCCCTGTCTGCGATTGCGATTAGTGTTGCTGATTACGATCAACTTGATCAGCTACCTGCGCTCATTCAATCGATCCGTAGTAAGTCGCTAAACCCAGCAATCATCGTACTCACAGGGGGATCGCTATATAATTCGGATGCGCTATCTTTTGGGCATATTAAGGCCGATATAAAATCAAATACACCCGAAGAAGCATTGCATCAACTGAATCGAATTCTAAATAGCACAACCGAAGTCAGCAGTTCTCTACCAGCCCAACGTAATTAAAAAAATAATAAATGGCGCTCACCGCACAACCCCATGATAGTCTCGATATAGTCGATATCAAGACCGCTGTATCGTTAGTCGCATACTCTGCCGATGTTGTTTTTGTCCTCGACACCAATGGCACTATTCGTGATGTTGTGAATGCGGACAAAATTGGCATCGAAGACAGTAGTAGTCTGATGAATAAAAAATGGATGGATACGATTGCAATCGATAGCCATCCAAAAGTGCATGCCTTAATGGATACCAATACAAGTGAAGGTACCCAAAAATGGCGGCAAATTAATCAATTACTGCCCGATGGAAAATCATTACCCATTTTATTTAGCACCGTTCATCTGCCTAAACAAAAAACGGTACTAGCAATCGGTCGTGACCTGCGCAGTATTTCAGCCTTGCAGCAACGCCTAGTAGAGGCACAACAAGAAATCGAGCGCGACTACACCCGCTTGCATGCGATTGAAAATCGTTACTCGCAATTATTTAACATTACCGATCAAGCCTATTTACTCATTGATAGCCAAACCTTGCGCATTATTGAGGCCAATAAAGCATCGGGCACTTTACTCGGCGACTCCAAAAAATTGGTTGGAAAAGCCATTGGCGACTTGTTTGCAAAGGCCGATCAAGAGGTGATTCAGGACTATTTTGCTGATTTTAAGATTGGCAATTTACAACAAAACCGCGTGGTACACCTGCTTAATTCAGCAGATGAGGTTGAGATTTCGAGCGCATTGCATCGCGAAGGCAGACAAAGCGTTTATCTAGTCAGCCTAAACCCTCTATCGGTCAGCGCAGCCACTATTAATTATGGCGAGCAAAGTGCGCTGGTATTGAAAGCCATCGAAGAGTCAAGCGATGCATTTGTAGTGACGAATTTGCAGGGCCTCATTCTGTCATCGAATAAAGCATTTATACAGATGACCCATTCTGCGCAAACCGAATATGTTATCGGCAAGTCATTAGAGCAGTGGTTAGGCCGCTCGACGATCGATTTACGCATTATCTTAAATACATTGCGTGAGCATGGCGCTATTAAGAACTATGCAACCACCATTACCAGCGACGATGGAAACTCGCCCTTAGAGGCCGAGATTTCAGGGGTTGATGTACGCTCCCATAATCCCCCTGCATTTGCTTTTAGCATTCGTAGCATTTCGAAGCGGGTTACGCAGGCAGGTCCTACACCCAGCAATATTGAGAAAAATGCACGGCACCTAACTGAACTGGTTGGTAAAGTACCCCTCAAAGAAATTGTGACCGAAACAACCGACATCATTGAAAAGCTGTGCATTATTTCGGCTTTAGAGCTCACTATGTCGAACCGTGCTTCTGCTGCAGAATTGTTGGGCCTATCGCGTCAAGGTCTCTACATTAAGATGCGTCGCTTTGGCATTATTGAGAACAGCGCCTCCGAAGACAACGACTCCTAGATTACGTCACCATGCGCAATCAAACCGCAGTATTAGTGTTAGTCGATATTGCGCCCGATTCATTCCTCTGGGGCCTATCTCGCTATGTGATTGGTCGTTTTTCTCTGCGCAATATTCACGGGCTGCAATTTTTTAAAGTGCTCGGCTCTGGGTTTGAGGGCGGCTTTAGTACCAAACCCAGTTTCCACAAACAAGGGTTGTTTTGCGTATTCGATAGCGAACAGCATGCTAAGCAATTCCGAACACACTCAACCCTCGTTCAATCGTATCTGAAGCACTCACGCGAATTCTTTGCAGTAACTCTTAATACATTCAGCACACGGGGTTCCTGGGCTAATACCCAATTGGACGTTACCGCCAACGCCCCAGTATCCGGACCGATTGCTTCATTAACACGCGCGGCCATCAAACCCCTGAAAGCCAATGCATTCTGGAAAAATGCGCAGCCCGCTGAGGTCTCGATTAATCAATCTGAAGGGGTGATTTTGAGTGCCGGCCTTGGTGAGGCTCCTTACCTACGGCAAGCTACCTTTACGATCTGGGAAGATGAGACTGCGCTAAACGCTTATGCGCAGCAAGGTGCTCACCTCGCGGCGATCAAGGCAGCCTATGGCCAGCAGTACTTTTCTGAATCGATGTTTACGCGCTTCACGCCATCTGAAATGGAAGGCACATGGCGGGGCAAACACTATGGCTAGGATATGAGTAGCGAACGCGTCGTGGTTATTGGGGGCGGAATTGGTGGTTTGTGCGCCTGCCTTGAGCTTGCCCACCTCGGCTTTGACGTTACTTTGCTTGAAAAAGAGCAGACTGTTGGCGGAAAGATTCGACAAGTTGCTGTTGGCGCTCCCGACGATCTCGGATTGGTTGATTCGGGTCCCACTGTGTTTACGATGCGCTGGGTGTTTGAGCAACTGTTTGATGCCTGCGGCGAATCATTCACCTCGCATGTGCAAACCGACCCATTAACGATCTTAGCAAGGCATACCTGGGGCGAACAGTATCTGGATTTATTTGCCGATCGCCAGCAAAGTGCGGATGCCATTGCCGCATTTTCTAGCCCAGCAGAAGCAAAAGCATTTTTAGAGTTCTGCGCGATGGCCAAAAAGGTATATGGAGTCCTCGAGAAGCCATTCATTCAATCGGCCAGACCCTCGATGGCAGGCATGATGAGGTCACTTGGCATCACAAAATCGATGCCGCTGATGGCAATCGGACCCTTTAGTGATCTTTGGTCCTCACTAGGAAAATACTTTAAAGACCCACGCCTGCACCAACTCTTTGGTCGCTACGCAACGTATTGCG
>CALRRC020000061.1:0-5598 GCA_943370515.1 Erythrobacter sanguineus
CGTTGCCGGCGAAGAGCAAGGTGTAAGTCAGGCTCAGCTTTCAGGGACGATTCAGAATGACATTCTGAAAGAGTTCATGGTGCGCAATACCTATATTTATCCACCTGAGCCATCGATGCGCATCATTGGCGACATCATTGAGTACACCGCAAAGCACATGCCCAAGTTCAATTCGATTTCGATCTCGGGTTACCACATGCAAGAGGCTGGCGCCAATCAAGTATTAGAACTTGCCTTCACCTTGGCTGATGGTAAGGAGTACGTTAAAACTGCATTAGCCAAAGACTTGGATGTCGACGGCTTTGCTGGACGTCTGTCTTTCTTTTTTGCGATTGGCATGAACTTCTACTTGGAGGTTGCAAAACTCCGCGCCGCGCGTTTGCTGTGGTGGCGCATCATGAAAGAGTTCAATCCGCAAAATCCAAAATCACTGATGCTGCGCACCCATTGCCAGACCTCGGGTTGGTCCTTGACCGAACAAGATCCCTATAACAATGTCGTGCGCACCACAGTGGAAGCGATGGCAGCAGTCTTTGGCGGCACCCAGTCCTTGCATACCAATTCGTTTGATGAGGCCATTGCCTTGCCTTCTGAAACCTCCAGCCGAATTGCGCGCAACACCCAGTTAATTCTCCAGGAAGAAACTCACATCACCAGTGTGATTGATCCTTGGGCCGGCTCTTACATGATGGAAAACCTAACGCAAGAGATGGCCGATAAAGCCTGGGAGATCGTGCTAGAAGTCGACGCGATGGGCGGCATGACCAAGGCGGTTGAAAGCGGTTGGGCGAAGCTCAAAATTGAAGCTGCTGCCGCTGAAAAACAAGCCAAAATTGATTCAGGCGCTGACGTCATCGTGGGCGTGAATAAATACAAACTGGATAAAGAAGAATTAGTCGATGTCTTGGTGATTGATAACGATAAAGTGCGCGTCAATCAAATTGAGCGTTTGAATTCGATTAAGGCATCGCGCGATAGTAAAAAGGTAGCGGCTGCATTGGAAGCGCTGACCAAGGCGGCGGCAGATCAAACCGGCAATTTATTGGAGTTAGCGGTGGCAGCAATGCGCTTACGCGCTACCGTCGGTGAAGTATCTGACGCTTTAGAACAATTCTACGGGCGCCATCGCGCCGATACGCAAAAGGTGACCGGAGTGTATGCAGCTGCTTATGACTCAGCCGAGGGCTGGGAAAAACTCAAAGGGGAGCTCGCTCAATTCGCGAGTGATTTTGGACGCAGACCGCGCGTCATGATTGCCAAGCTCGGCCAAGATGGCCATGATCGCGGCGCAAAAGTCGTTGCCACTGCGTTTGCTGATCTTGGTTTTGATGTGGACATCGGGCCACTTTTTCAAACACCAGAGGAATGTGCGCGTCAAGCAATTGAGAATGATGTCCATGCACTGGGTATTTCTACTTTAGCGGCAGGCCATAAAACCTTGGTGCCGGCGATCATCGCCGAATTGCGTAAGCAAGGTGCCGATGACATTATTGTGTTCGTTGGCGGGGTCATACCGCGACAAGATTATGAATTCTTGTATGAGGCAGGCGTAAAGGGTATTTACGGTCCAGGCACTCCGATTCCGGCATCTGCCAAAGACGTACTCGAGCAAATTCGCAAACAAGCTAAGCCGCTCTAATTCACCATGCTGCCTGCCGCTGATAAAGCCTTGTTTGATGCGATTACGGGTCCACCAGGGCCAGCGCAACGCCGCGCCTTAGCCAAGGCGATTACCTTGCTAGAGTCGACTCGCCTCGATCATCGCAAGCGTGCAGATGAGTTGCTCAATGCCTTACTGCCAAAGACCGGTAAGTCCTTTCGTTTGGGTATCTCAGGGGTTCCAGGTGTGGGGAAGTCGACCTTGATTGAAACCCTGGGACTCTATTTAATTGAGCGCGGTCACCGCGTGGCTGTCCTGGCAATTGATCCATCCTCCAGCCTATCGGGTGGATCGATTTTAGGTGACAAGACCCGCATGGAGCGGCTATCGGTGCATGAAAGTGCATTTATTCGGCCCAGCCCCTCTTCTGGAACGCTGGGCGGCGTTGCTGAAAAAACCCGTGAGGCGCTTTTAGTGGCTGAAGCCGCTGGGCACGATGTCGTGATTGTCGAAACCGTCGGCGTGGGTCAAAGCGAAACTGCCGTAGCCGGCATGACGGATTTATTTTTACTATTGCAATTGCCCAACGCAGGTGACGACTTGCAAGCAATTAAAAAAGGCGTCATGGAGCTGGCCGATTTAATTGTGATCAATAAAGCCGATATTGATCCTAATGCTGCCATGCGCGCACAAGCCTTTATTACCAGCTCACTGCGATTATTGGGCTTTCAAGGAAATCCGGATCACGCCACACACGATAAGGAGTATTGGCATCCCATCGTCATGTCCTTATCGGCACTGCAAGGGACTGGCATCACCGATTTATGGGATCATATTTTGCGCTTCCAGAAACTGCAAACGGCCAATGGTCGATTGGCTGCCCGGCGTCAACTGCAGGCGGGCTCCTGGATGTGGGAACGCATCGATGCCGGACTCAAGAGTGCATTTAAAAATAATCCTGCGGTTCAGGCCTTGCTTCCCGAGTTGAGTAATGCCGTCAATCTCGGAACCGTAGCCCCCTCGGTTGCTGCAAGGCGCTTACTTGAAGCGTTGGGCCACACCTCTTTCTAAGGAGTCAGTATGCAAGACATCATCCATCAACTGGAGGCCAAGCGGGAGTTAGCTCGGCTTGGCGGCGGTCAAAAGCGGATTCAGGCGCAGCACAGCAAAGGCAAGCTAACCGCACGTGAGCGCATTGAATTGCTCTTGGACGCAGGCAGCTTTGAAGAGTGGGATATGTTTGTCGAGCATCGCTGTACCGATTTTGGGATGGCAGATCAAACCGTTCCGGGCGATGGTGTTGTCACGGGTTACGGCATGATCAATGGTCGACTGGTATTTGTCTTTTCACAAGACTTTACGGTTCTTGGCGGTTCGTTATCCGAAGCGCATGCCGAGAAGATTTGCAAAATTATGGATCAGGCTATGAAAGTCGGCGCTCCCGTCATTGGCTTAAATGATTCGGGTGGTGCACGTATTCAGGAGGGGGTTGCTTCCTTGGGTGGCTATGCCGATATTTTTCAGCGCAATGTGACTGCCTCTGGCGTTATTCCGCAAATCTCCTTAATCATGGGGCCATCCGCAGGTGGCGCGGTCTACTCACCGGCCTTGACTGACTTTATTTTTATGGTGAAAGACAGTTCGTATATGTTTGTTACCGGCCCTGAGGTTGTCAAAACCGTGACCCATGAAGACGTTACCGCAGAAGAGCTCGGCGGAGCAGTAACCCATTCTACGGTTTCAGGTGTGTGTGATTTAGCTTTTGAAAATGACGTCGAGGCAATCATGGTCTTGCGTCGCTTTTTTAATTACCTACCTTTATCCAACAAAGAAAAGCCACCAACATTGCGCTCGGCTCGGCGCGATGAGGCACCCGATTATTCGCTGGATACCTTGGTGCCCGCTAATCCCAATCAACCTTATGACATGCATGAGTTGATTCGCAAAATTGCAGACGATGGTGAGTTTTTTGAATTGCAACCCGATTACGCAAAAAATATTTTGATTGGTTTTGGTCGGATGGAAGGGCAGACGATTGGCATCGTCGCCAATCAGCCTCTGGTTTTGGCTGGCTGTTTAGACATCAAAGCATCAATTAAGGCTGCTCGTTTTGTACGTTTTTGCGATGCCTTCAATATTCCGGTTGTCACTTTGGTTGATGTGCCTGGATTTATGCCGGGCACTGCGCAGGAATACGGCGGCATTATTAAACACGGCGCGAAATTACTCTACGCCTATGCTGATTGCACGGTACCTAAAGTAACTCTGATTACACGCAAAGCCTATGGCGGCGCCTATGATGTGATGGCATCCAAGCACCTGCGCGGCGATGTGAATTTTGCATGGCCCTCGGCTGAAATTGCCGTGATGGGCCCGAAAGGCGCTGTCGAAATTATCTTTCGCGAAGAGAAGGGCGATCCAGAAAAAATTGCTGCCCGCGAAGCCGAATACAAAGCCAAGTTTGCCAACCCCTTTGTGGCGGGTCGGCGCGGCTATATTGATGACGTGATCTTGCCGCATGAGTCGCGTAAACGCATTGCACGGTCCCTGGCCATGCTCAAAGACAAGGACCTCAAAAATCCAGAGCGTAAACACGGCAATATTCCCCTGTAATGGATAGGCACGATCATATGAAAACCACCCTATTTAAAAAGATACTGATCGCCAATCGCGGCGAGATTGCATGCCGCGTGATTAAAACAGCCAAACGCATGGGCATTCAGACAGTTGCGGTTTTTTCCGAAGCCGATCGCGAAGCAAGGCATGTTCAGCTAGCCGACGAGGCCGTTTGCATTGGGCCTGCGCCATCGCGTGAATCCTATTTGGTAATGGACCGCATCATTCAGGCCTGTAAAGAGACTGGCGCGCAAGCAGTGCATCCGGGTTATGGATTTTTATCCGAGAACGAACAATTTGCCCGGCGCTGCGAAGAAGAGGGCATTGTCTTTATCGGGCCTAAGTTTGGTGCAATTGCCGCTATGGGCGATAAGATTGCCTCCAAAAAACTAGCCATGGAAGCCAAGGTCAATACGATTCCTGGCTTTAATGAGGCGATTGATAGTCCAGACGTCGCGGTCAACATTGCCAAGGACATCGGCTATCCGGTGATGATCAAAGCATCGGCTGGCGGCGGTGGTAAAGGCTTGCGGGTTGCGCACAATGATCAAGAGGCGTTTGAAGGTTTTGCGGCTTGCCGTACCGAAGCCCTCAATAGCTTTGGTGATGACCGCGTATTTATTGAGAAGTTTGTCGAAGGTCCGCGGCACATTGAGATTCAGATACTCGGCGATGCCCACGGCAATATCGTCTATCTCTGGGAGCGTGACTGTTCGATTCAGCGCCGTCACCAAAAAGTAATTGAAGAGGCGCCATCGCCTTTTATAGACCCAGCCACCCGTAAAGCCATGGGCGAGCAAGCCGTTGCTTTGGCACGCGCCGTCAATTACCAATCGGCCGGTACGGTCGAGTTTGTCGTTGGGAAAGACAAGTCCTTTTACTTTCTGGAGATGAATACCCGTCTGCAGGTGGAGCACCCAGTGACCGAATCGATTACGGGACTGGATTTAGTCGAGCAAATGATTCGGGTTGCTGCTGGTGAAAAGCTCTCCTTTACACAGGATCAGCTTAAGTTAGATGGATGGTCCATGGAGTGCCGGATTAATGCCGACGATCCCTTCCGTAACTTTTTACCATCCACTGGCCGCCTCGTGAAATACCGTCCTCCAACAGAAGAAAATGGTGTCCGAGTCGACACGGGCGTGTATGAGGGCGGTGAAATCCCGATGTACTATGACTCGATGATTGCAAAACTGATTGTGCATGGCCGCGATCGGATGGATGCGATTCATAAAATGCGCCACGCGCTCAATCAATTTGTGATTCGTGGAATTCATTCCAATATCGCCTTTCAGGCAGCGCTCTTGCAGCATCCCCGCTTTGTTTCGGGTGACTTTACTACCGGCTTTATTCCGGAAGAGTACCCCAATGGATTTCAGCGG
>CALRRC020000062.1:0-5557 GCA_943370515.1 Erythrobacter sanguineus
AGAGGTCGGCCGAAGAGCGTTTAAGCTCCTGAGCAAGTTCTTTTATTGTGGTCGTTGCCATGCACTTCCTCTCATGAAGTAAACCAATGTTCGCGCGCTTTCATGATGAGCGTTTTCGCTGTTTCTTCGTCAATTTGTGTCGCCTCAACTAGCTCATCAACAGCCAGTTCAGCAAGGTCGTCACGGGTGTGAACTTGATTGTCAGCAAGCTTTGCAATCAACTCCGTCGTCATTCCCTCAAGGGAACGTAAATCTTGGGACACCTCGCCAACGCGCTCTTCTTTCGCCAACTCCATCGTCAGCAAAGAATCACGGGCACGGGTCCGTAGTTCGTTCACGGTATCTTCATCAAATGCATCGATCTCGAGCATCTCACTCAGGGGAACGTAGGCTACTTCCTCAAGCGTATTAAAGCCTTCTTCAATCAAAATATCAGCAACCTCTTGATCGACATCGAGCTTATCCATGAAGATTTGGCGCACAACGGCCACTTCTTTTTCGGTCTTATCGGCCGACTCTTCAGGCGTCATGATGTTGATCTGCCAGCCAGTTAGTTCACTGGCTAAGCGCACGTTTTGACCGCTACGGCCAATGGCGATGGCTAAATTCTCTTCATCCACCACCACATCCATTGCATGGCGCTCTTCATCCACCACGATCGATGAGACTTGCGCTGGAGCGAGGGCGCCAATCACAAATTGCGCTGGATCTTCAGACCACAAAACGATATCCACTGCTTCGCCAGCAACTTCATTGCGAACCGCCGTAACGCGGGTTCCGCGAACGCCAACGCAAGTACCGATTGGATCGATGCGCTTGTCATAGGTGACAACGGCAATCTTGGCGCGTACGCCAGGGTCGCGAGCGGCGCCTTTGAGCTCGAGCAAGCCTTGTTCAATCTCAGGTACTTCATTCTCGAATAGCTTGATGAGGAATTCTGGGCAGGTACGTGACAGTTCAATTTGGGGGCCGCGTACTTCACGATCCACTTTCAAAATGTATGCGCGTACACGATCGCCGGAACGTAAATTCTCTTTTGGAATCATCTGATCGCGGCGCAGTAGCGCTTCTACCCGACCGGATTCAATGATGAGGCCATTCTTATCCGCACGCTTGACTGTGCCGGTCATAACCAACTCACCACGCTCGAGGTAGTCGTTCAGGATTTGCTCACGCTCGGCATCCCGAATGCGTTGGAGGATCACCTGCTTAGCGGCTTGTGCGCCAATCCGGCCGAATGCCAAAGATTCAATCTGTTCTTCAATGTACTCGCCCACTTCCATGTCTGGAAATTGCTCTTGAGCCTCGAACAATAAGATTTCTTTATCGGGCTCTTGCAGTCCAGCTTCGTTGGGCACAACTAGCCAGCGGCGAAAGCTTTCATACTCACCGGACTCACGGTCGATGCCAACGCGAATATCGACATCCTCTTCATAGCGTTTTTTTGTAGCCGATGCGAGCGCAAGCTCGAGTGCCTCGAAAACAATTTCACGATCAACGTTTTTTTCACGCGCAAGGGCGTCAGCCAACATGAGAACTTCACGACTCATGATTTTCTTCCTTTGAAATCAATGACAGGGACCAACCGAGTCTTATCGACCTCGGCAAGGGAAAACTCCAACTGAGACTCTGCACCATCGCTCGCCTCAAACAACAAACCAAACTTGGCATCGGTTGAATCAACGCTTCCTGCGATGAGCCCCTCCAATACCCCACGAAAATTCTTACGACCAGACACTGCAATACGCAATTTCAGGTCAACCTCAAAACCCGCAAATCGCACAAAATCAGCCGCGCTTTTCACAGGGCGATCCAGTCCAGGGGACGAGATCTCCAGTCGTTCGTACGGAATGTTTTCCACTGGCAGGGAGTAACTCAACTGGTGACTTACTTTTTCGCAATCCTCGACCGTAATTAAACGTTCGTAGTCTTGGTTCTCAATCGTTACACGTAGCAAACCTCCGGCTTCGCGCTCAATATCGACTAGCGCGTAACCCAGATTTCCCAACTCGGCAGAAATAATCTGCTGCTCTCGCACAACGCCCCTTGCTACAAAAATGGCAAAAAAAAATGGGCTTCAAAGCCCATATTCCGAACTACAGAACAGGCCAGCTTACGTTGATCGCAACATCAGCCGGTAAAACAGTATGCAAACTACTGCATTGCAAGTACGAACGAGATTATAGCCGATTACGCCAAAACCTGAGTGAAATCAGAAGCTTTCGCTTGGATTTCGCGGTTTTTTAGGCCCTTTATGGAAGGGTTTGCGTCCTTTGGGAGCGCCCCGCTTTGGTCCGCCAGCCCCAGGTCCCTGCGGAGATTGGGGATTAAATGCGTGGCCATGGTGGACTTTTTTACCTCTTCCGCCCTGTCCTTGGCCTTGCCCGCCTGCCCGACCGCCCTGTCCTTGGCCTTGGCTACGACCTCTGCCTGCCTGGCCTTGACCGCCACCGCCAGGTTTGGCATTTTTACCTTGGTGCGTCAGTCCATGGTGTTGATTGGCCATGGTTAATGCTTCACGCGATCCCCAATAGGAGACCGAGGTTTGCATTGGATCTGGCTGGAAATCGTCCCCTCTCGCTGGATTGGAATCGCCACGACCCGACTGATTGGAGCGGCCCTTTTCACTCGCTTGAGGCACTTTAAGGCCAGCCGCTTTCATGAGTTGGGCAACGCCTTCGTTTGGAATTTCTTCCCATTTGCCACGGCGCAAGCGCGGCGGCAACAAAAATATTCCATAGCGCGTGCGAATGAGTCGTGAAACCGTATGACCGCTGGCCTCGAACATCCGGCGGACCTCGCGGTTTCGCCCTTCGGTTAAGGCCACGTGATACCAACGGTTTGCTCCGTCGCCTCCGCCAGAGGCAAGGCGCAGAAAACGGGCCTGGCCATCATCCAACTGAATGCCTGTCTTTAACTGCGACTGCTGCTCATCACTAAGTTCCCCCAAAATACGCACAGCGTATTCACGCTCAACACCGTAACGGGGGTGCATCAGCCGATTAGCCAGCTCACCGGAGGTGGTGAATAACAATAAGCCTTCGGTATTAAAGTCGAGTCGACCCACTGCGATCCAGCGCCCTTGGCGTGGCTTGGGTAGCCGATCAAAGACGGTAGGACGGCCTTCGGGATCCGCTTGGCTGACAATTTCACCTGATGGCTTGTGATACAAAATAACGCGCGGTGGCTTGGTCTGAATTTTGCGGTGCACTGCCTTACCGTTAATCCGGACTTGGTCGGTTGGACCAACCCGCTGACCAATATGCGCTGGCATACCGTTCACCGATACCCGGCCTTGCACAATTAAATCTTCCATCTCGCGGCGCGAACCCATACCAACATCGGCTAACACCTTATGCAGCTTGACGGTATCTTCATCGTCCGCATCATCATCAAGGCCATCTAAATCAGACCATACTTCATCGCGCAAACTGAGCGGTAGTTCATCGACGTTCGTAAACTGCAAACTACTCATCTCATCGTCGGTGGGCCCATCAAGATCATCGTGATCGTGCTGGCGATTGGCATTGCGCTCGACGCCGGCCTGATGGGAGACTGCGATTTCATCTGCGGAATTGGCTAAATCGGGATTAGCGATTTCGGCCTCAGGTGCATCCAGGGCTGCATCAAACTCACCCGACACAACCGAAGCAAATAAGGCATCGCTTTGAGCGGGATCAAATGTGGGCTTTACTTTTTGTTCGCCTAGCGTATGCGGCGTACGCTCGCCGCCCTCTGGGCGTGGAGGTCTGTCCCCACGGGGTTTACGGTTCTTAAAAGGATGCTTGCCAAAGCGGCGGGGACGGCGTTCGCCCTGCTCAGCATTTGGCGCACCACTGGGCGCTTCACTTTTGTTTTCTGAAGTAACGCTACCTGAATTGCTGTCGCTGCCAACAGGTGCGTTATTCAAATTGGGTGCTGCGGAATTGGTTTCGTTGGAAGTGGTCATTAATGGTTTGGTGTGTTATCAAGCTTGGGCTCTGACTCGGCTTCTTGCTGATCTTCTGTACTGCTGCCCTCTTCCATGGTGATGACGGTCTCGACCGTGGCTGTTTGATCAAACTCAATCACACCTTGACCCAAGGATTCAAAGGTCGGCGCAGCATCTTCCAGTAAAGGTAGGCTTTGTAAATTAGGTAGGCTTAAATCATCAAGAAATTGTTTCGTGGTCGCATACAGACCAGGGCGACCAATCGTTTCCTTGTGGCCAATGACCTCAACCCAACCACGGTCCTCGAGTTGTTTCATCACATTGCTGCTGACGGCAACGCCGCGGATCTCTTCAATCTCACCACGGGTGACGGGCTGACGATAGGCAATGATGGCCAGGGTTTCCATCACCGCACGGGAATAGCGCGGCGGCTTTTCTGGGGTAAGTCGATCCAAGTACTCGCGCATCGACAGGCGACTCTGAAAACGCCAACCGGTAGCGATGTGCACGAGCTCCATCCCTTTTCCTTGCCAGTCTTCCTGAATCGCCGTCAAGGCCGCTTCAATGTCTGCTGGGCTGGTGTCATCCGTGAATAGGCGTGTGAGATCCATTGCAGTAATGGGCTCTTGCGCGCACAAGAGGGCTGTTTCAATAACGCGTTTTTTGTGATCATCCATAAAATTCGGCCTAACAGGTCAAAGCCTGAGTGGCATAAAAAGGGCTATCCGTCATGGGTTGGGGTGTTCTCTAGTTGCTTCAGGCAATCGTCCAAGGTGACTTCGTGGGTCAGGAGTTAATTTGGACGCTCTTGTCTGAGCGGATGCGGCGTGGGAGAAATCTATTAGGCAATTCTCACAATTCGCTCACTAGTTGCGCCATTATAGGGGAGGCTGCCTACAATAGCCAAATGGAATTATTTGCCCTACCCCCTACCCTAGAGCCAAAACGGCGCCATTTTTTAGGTCTTGCATCCACCTTAGCCGGGGTCAGCGCCCTAGGATTAAGCGCCTGCGCGACCGTTAGCCCTAAAAAACCGGTTGTTGGCTTGGTTCTGGGTGCCGGCGCCGCACGGGGCTTTGCTCACATCGGCGTGATTAAAGCCCTGGAAGCCCAAGGTATTTCACCCAATTTGGTGGTTGGTAGCAGTGCAGGCAGCGTGATCGCCTCCCTTTATGCCTCAGGCCTGAGCGGGAACGACCTCAATCGCATTGCGCTGACCCTAGATGAAGCCGCAATTGCGGACTGGGGGCTCCCGTTTGCTGGTCGATTTGGCGGCCTCATTAAGGGAGACGCACTGCAGGCCATGATCAATCGGGAAGTGAAAAACCGGCCCATTGAACAGATGCGCATACCTTTGGGTGTGGTTGCTACCGATTTGCAATCCGGCAAAGGGGTGCTCTTTCGTCGGGGCGATACTGGCATTGCAGTACGTGCCTCCTGCAGTATTCCGGGTGTATTTCAGCCCACCACCATTCAGGGGCGCGAGTATGTCGATGGCGGTCTTGTTGCACCAGTGCCGGTGCAATACGCCAGGCAAATGGGCGCCACTGTAATCATTGCCGTTTCTATTTCGAATGAGCCTGGCCAGCAAAATGCGAGCGGGACTTTAGGGGTGCTCCAGCAAAC
>CALRRC020000063.1:0-5525 GCA_943370515.1 Erythrobacter sanguineus
AAACCAGGCAAAAATGTACCCGAGAATTTCAATGTGATTATTGAAATTCCAATGAACGCAGATCCGATCAAGTACGAAGTAGATAAAGAAACGGGAGCAATTTTTGTCGATCGCTTCATGGGAACTGCTATGCACTACCCATGTAATTATGGTTACATTCCGCGAACGATTGCTGGTGATGGTGACCCTGTCGATGTTTTGGTTGTTACTCCCTTTCCACTCATACCAGGAGTAGTAGTAAGTTGCCGTGCTATTGGTGTTTTACAAATGGAAGACGACGGCGGTGAAGATGCCAAATTGTTGGCCGTGCCTGAAGATCGTATTTTGTCCATCTACACCCACTGGCAAAAAATAGAGGACATTAATCCGCTGCGCCGCAATCAAATTCAACACTTTTTTGAGCACTACAAAGACCTTGAGCCCGGAAAATGGGTAAAGGTTCGCGGCTGGGGCGGCATTGCTGATGCCCATAAAGAAATTCTCGAAGGCATTGAACGCTACAACAAGGAAAAGGTATAAGCCTTGACCCCATTTCACATTGCCCTTGCTCAAATCAACCCTGTGGTGGGGGATTTGAGTGGCAATGCGAAGTTGATTGGTGATGCAGCTGAAGTCGCATACCGCGCTGGCGCTAAATTACTGATCACGCCTGAGTTAGCCCTCACGGGCTACCCCCCAGAAGACTTATTACTACGCCCTGCTTTTTTTGAGGCAGCAGCAGATACCTTGGATCAATTGCGCAGTGCTTTGAAGGCGTATCCAGGCTTGACGGTCGTGGTCGGCCACCCTCTAAAAACCCCACAGGGATTACACAATGCTGCATCGGTGTTGCGGGATGGCCAATGCATTGCGAGTTATGCCAAGCATGAACTTCCCAATAACGAAGTCTTTGATGAAGTACGTTACTTCACGCCCGGTCATGCGCCCTGCGTTTTTGATATCGATGGCTGCGCGATTGGCGTGATCATTTGCGAAGATGCTTGGCATGCCGGTCCTGCGACCCAGGCCAAAGCAGCTGGCGCTCAGATATTGATTTCACTCAATGCCTCGCCCTACCATTTGCATAAAGAAGATTTAAGACTAGAGGTACTGCGCAAGCTTATTGGTACAACAGGTCTACCTTTGATTTATGTGAACGCCGTTGGCGGCCAAGATGAGCTGGTCTTTGATGGCGGCTCTTTTGCGCTCGATGCCAATGGCTTAGTGGCCACTGCAATGCCGCAGTTTGAAACCGGTATTGGTCTTGTCGCCATTGATGCAAATGGAGAGCCTGAGCTAGGGCTAATTGCCCCATCGCAAAGCATGGAATCACAAGCGTACTCTGCCCTAGTATTGGGCGTGCGTGATTATGTTCGCAAGAACGGATTTCCGGGTGTCATCATTGGTTTATCTGGAGGGGTTGATTCCGCTTTGGTACTAGCCATTGCAGTCGATGCCTTGGGCGCCGAGCAGGTGCGCGCAGTAATGATGCAGTCGCCCTATACTGCCGAGATATCGTGGGTGGATGCGCGTGCGTTAGCCAGCAATCTTGGCGTGCAATACGATGAAATCCCGATTGGCTCGGTGGTAGAGGCACTAGAGAGTGCGCTTGCAAGTCAGTTTGCTGGCCTTGCGCTAGACACCACCGAAGAAAACATTCAGGCCCGCGTGCGCGGCACCCTCTTGATGGCGTTATCAAATAAAACTGGTCGTCTGGTTTTAACCACTGGCAACAAAAGTGAAATGGCCGTCGGCTATTGCACGCTCTATGGTGATATGGCGGGCGGCTTTGCAGTAATCAAAGACATACCTAAAACCCTGGTCTATAAACTCTGTGCCTATCGCAATACCGTAGCACCAGTTATTCCGGAACGCATCTTAACGCGCGCCCCTTCTGCTGAATTACGCCCCGACCAAACTGATCAAGATAGTCTGCCCCCATATGAGTTGCTCGATGCCATTGTGGAGGGTTATATGGAGCAAAACCAGTCGATTGCGTCCTTAATTGAGCGCGGTTTTGATGAGGCCAGCGTACGCAAGATAACTCGCCTGATTAAGCTCAATGAATATAAGCGACGCCAGGCCCCACCGGGTGTCCGCGTTACGACCCGGGCATTTGGCCGGGATTGGCGCTACCCAATTACCTCTCGGTTTTTAGCCTAGCATCACAAAACTAAGGCGTATTGGTTTACTAAGACGACTCGCTGGGTTTTGGGTATGATTACTGCAACAGGGGAATTTTATGAAATTAATAACATCCATCATTAAGCCGTTCAAACTCGATGAAGTCCGTGAAGCGCTTGCTGAAGTCGGCGTTACCGGCCTCACTGTTACGGAAGTCAAAGGCTTTGGCCGTCAAAAAGGCCATACCGAGCTCTATCGTGGTGCCGAATACGTCGTCGATTTTTTACCCAAGGTCAAAGTAGAGGTTGTGGTTGCGAGTGATCGCGTTGAAAGCGTGATCGAGGCCATTACCAAAGCAGCGCGTACTGGCAAGATTGGTGATGGCAAGATTTTTGTGAGCCCAATCGAGCAAGCCATTCGTATTCGTACTGGTGAAGCCAACGAGGATGCAGTTTAGGCTTGCGCCAAATAACGACTAAGGCGCTGCTAGTCTGCCTGCACTAGCAGTATGCTTTTTGAATCGGCATTACTTGGGCGAACTCTGTAGCCCTGAAAGAATACCTCTGTAGACGACAGTCCAGAGGTCAGTAGCTTAAACGGCGGCTTACCGTAAAAGGAATGGCCAAGGCCGGGCTCCATTGCTTTACTTTGCACTTTCCCATCCCCATCCACCACGCAGATCACTTGTGCGGTCGGCATTTTGACGTAAACCATATTGCCAGGCTTGCTTGCAGCAGGTGACTTGTAGTTTTCGATAGATGCATCCGGCAATGGGCAGGCTGGATTGGCCGCCACTACTATCGCAGGGCTCGGGGTGGCTGCAGGACTCGGGGTAACTGCAGGGCTTGCTTGCGGAGTTACGGCTGGAGTAGCACTTACCGGCTCAGCTGGAGGGCTAGCTGGCACAGCATCCACCGACGCTGCGGTTAAGGCAGTTACCTCTAGTGGCTTTGGCTTACCCATTAAGGCATCAAGCTGGTCCACCAAAAGGGGCTGAAATTGCACCAATGCTAAAACAAGTGCACCTACCGGCAGCAACCAAACCCATTTTTTACCGGCTTGCTTTTGTTCACGCGCAGCAAAAAGGGCTCGCTTATTCGGCTCTGGTTCTGGCTCCACCAAAACAGGCTTTGCATTCGGCTCACTGATTGCTGGAGACGCTAGGTCCCCTTTTCTTTTTCTGCCAGCTGTTTTCTTTACTTCATTTGGCCCATCTTCTGTTGCTTGAACCACTTCTACTGTATTCGCCGGCGAAGTGGTCTTAGGTGCATCAAACTGCTCTGCTGCTTTTGCTTCGTCGAGCAGGGGCTGTGACACGACTACAGATGATTCACCCTGAGTTAACTCACCTGCTTGGGCTAAAGGTAACTCTGCTTGCGGCCCAAAATCAAATGCGTCTTTTTCATCGAGCTGGATTAACTTGGCTACCTTTTTAGCAGCAACCAATTTAATTGTGGGCGAATAAAAACTACTGCTCTGTCCATTCTCGATCTGCTGAATTTGCTTCTTTGAGATGCAGGCCATTTTCGCCAATTCCTCGACCGACAATGCACATTTTTCCCGTGCCGCAATAAATGCTTCTGTACGTATCTCGGGCGTGGACTGCCGGTTGACCATTTGGTTGCTCTTTATCCTAGAATTCTAAAGGTTATTTTCGGTGATTAAAGCGCTAATTTAAAGTCGCCATAGAGCTAATGCCACTACTGGGTTGGCGGTGACTGATCGAGGGATGCCTCCAAATAGGACTTCACTAAAGTTTGCAAAGAGTCTGCGCGCATTTTTTCCATCACCCGCGCTTTGTGCACCTTGATCGTGGCATCGGTGGTACCAAGCTTTACTGCAATGTCTTTATTCAAGAGGCCTTGGACCAGCAAGTGGCAAACCTCTTTTTCACGGGGTGTCAGGGTAGCAAAGTAGCGCTTAAGCTCAACGTCTTTTGAGACCCGCTTAAGCTGGCGGCGATCAAACTCGATTGCATCCGCTACGGAATTCAATAGGTCCTCTAAGTTAAAGGGCTTAAACAAAAAATCCAAGGCCCCTTTTTTAAGGCTTTTTACAATCTGCTGCGGATGGCTTTGCCCACTAATGAAGACGATTGGCGTTTTACGCCCAATTTGAGCTAACTCTTCCTGTAAGTCCAGGCCCGTCATATCTGGCATCTGCATATCAAGCAGAATGACTGCCGGTGAAATGGGGACTGAATGTTCGATAAATGCTTTCGCGCTCGCAAAATCATGCACGTTGTAGCCCAATTCCTGCAACATCCGGCTTAACGAAGTGCGCATTGACGCGTCATCGTCAACCAAATACACGTGACCCGATTTATCCATCTATCCATCCTTAATTGCTAATAAGGTAAATGTAATAGAAGTGCTGAACTTTAGGTATTAGCCTAATGGCTAACTTTTGATGCCTAAGGTACTGGTTTTATTATGCTTTTTAATTATTGCAATGCAGCAATATATTTCCCCACAATTGCCCGTGCATCGCTCGATCCCCGCTCATTGCACAATAGAGGTTTTTCCAAATTACAGATGGAGTCAGCCGCATGAAACGCCTCAATGAACGCTCAAGAATGGTCACCGAAGGTGTTGCACGTGCACCCAACCGCTCCATGTATTACGCCATGGGATATAAAGATGGGGATTTCACCAAACCCATGGTGGGCGTGGCCAATGGCCACTCAACTGTAACGCCTTGCAATAGCGGCTTACAAAAATTAGCCGATGCTGCCATTGAGGCCCTAGAGGCTGCTGGCGCGAAAGCCCAAGTGTTTGGTACGCCAACGATTTCCGATGGCATTGGCATGGGAACCGAGGGGATGAAGTACTCCCTGGTATCGCGCGAAGTCATCGCAGACAGCATTGAATGTTGCGTGAACGGCTTATGGCAAGACGGTGTGGTGGTCATTGGTGGCTGTGACAAGAATATGCCTGCCGGCATGATGGCCATGGTACGCACGAATGTGCCCAGCATCTATGTATATGGCGGCACCATTCAGCCAGGCCACTACAAAGGCAAACAACTCAATATTGTGTCTGCTTTTGAAGCAGTGGGTGAATTTACATCTGGTCGATTGAGTGAAGAGGACTTTAAGGGCATCGAACAGAATGCCTGCCCTAGCAGTGGTTCCTGCGGTGGCATGTATACCGCCAACACCATGAGCTCATCATTTGAAGCCCTGGGCATGAGCCTACCCTACTCGTCAACCATGTCCAACGTCGATGCCGAGAAAGTCGCCAGCGCTGCGGATTCTGCGCGCGCAGTAGTCGAGGCAATTAAAAACAATTTACGCCCCCGCGACATTGTTACCAAAAAATCGATTGAGAATGCCGTGAGCGTCATCATGGCCGTTGGCGGCTCAACCAATGCGGTATTGCATTTCTTGGCCATTACTAGCGCTGCTGAGATTGACTGGACCA
>CALRRC020000064.1:0-5521 GCA_943370515.1 Erythrobacter sanguineus
AATCAAATGCCTCGCGGTCCATTAAATGGGACGGCACAATGTGGTGCATTGCCCGAAATAGATTTTCTACTCGGCCTGGGTGTTTCTTTTCCCAGTCGCGGAGCATTTGCTTCATCGCACCGCGCTGCAGATTGGGCTGGCTGCCACACAAATCACACGGAATGATGGGGAACTGCATATCTTCGGCATACCGCTCAAGTAGCTTTTCCGGAACATAGGCGAGCGGCCGAATCACAATATGCTTGCCATCATCGGATCGCAACTTGGGTGGCATCCCTTTTAATTTGCCGGCATAAAACAGATTGAGCAATAAGGTTTCTAAAATATCGTCGCGGTGATGGCCAAGGGCAATCTTGGTGGCGCCTAATTGATCCGCAACCCGGTACAAAATACCGCGCCGTAAACGGGAGCATAAACCGCAGGTTGTCTTACCCTCTGGGATCACGCGCTTCACAATACTGTAAGTGTCTTGCTCTTCAATGTGAAAGGGCACACCCAAAGAACTTAAATAGTTCGGCAATATTTCTGCTGGAAAATTAGGTTGCTTCTGATCTAAATTCACTGCAACGATGTCAAACTGAATTGGCGCCCGCTCGCGCAGCTTTAGCAGAATATCAAGCATGGCGTAGCTGTCTTTTCCGCCAGAGACACAGACCATGACTTTGTCACCATTCTCGATCATGCCAAAGTCACCAATCGCCTGGCCAACTAAGCGAGACAGTTTTTTCTCGAGTTTGTTTTCTTCAAACGCTACTTTGCGAGGATCGTTCACTGGGTTACCTTACCGTAACGAATCTTTGATGCGAAACACCTCAACGCCCACCGAGTGGCAATCGGAGTAGACGTCTGGCTTAGCAGTAGAGACGCGGGCCGCTTTCACATTGGGGTGAGCCAGCATGGCAGCAACAATGTCGTCGCAGAGCGTTTCTTGTAAATGGATATGACCTTTCTGGGCTCGGGTCCGAATGGTCTCGCGCATGAAGTCGTAATCGAGCACTTCATCCAAGGTATCTTTTGTTGGTGTGTTGAGCGCAAACGGAATATACAAATCAATATTGAGAATCACCCGCTGCTCTGCTTTTTTCTCAAAGTCATGCACACCGATATTGATGTAAATCTCATAATCCCGCAGAAACAAACGGCGGCAATCGAGTAAGGAGGGGTGCTGCATCGCATCTAGCATTCTGTAAAGCCTATTCAGTTTTAAACATAACATCGCGTGATGATGGCATTAAATGCTGGCCTCCATCGACGTAAATCGTTGTACCGGTAATCGCATTTGACTCTGCAATAAAAACAGCTGTCTTTGCAATATCGCTTGGGGTGGATGAGCGCTTTAATGGCGTCATTGTATGGGCGGCCTTAAAGCCCTCCTCAGACTGCGGACCAGATGGTAAGGAAATGCCGGGCGCCAATCCAACAACGCGCAGATACGGGGCGAAATCCAACGCCATCATCTGGCTCGCACACTCCAGTGCGCCCTTCGATAAGGTGTATGAAAAATAATCGGGATTGAGATTAATGAGCTTCTGATCGAGCAGCTGGATCACCGCTGGAATATCGCCAGCAGAGGAAGGATCTACTGCCTTTAATTTTTGCTGTCGGTAGAGTAGCTGCGCCAATAAGACTGGTGCCAAGACATTCACTTGCATCATCTTCTGAAAAAAAACGGTATTAATAAGCTCAGGCTCCGCACTAGCTCGGTCGTACTCAAACTGTGAGGCGCTATTGACGATGCAATCCAGCGCGCCCATATTAGTTGTAACAGCATGAAATAGCGCAGTAATTTCTGACTCGCTGGCTAAATCGGCCTGAAACGCCATTGCCCTTGAGCCTAATTGCTGAATCGCAGCAACCGTTTCATCGGCTTCTGTTTTTGACTGCCCATAATGAACGGCCACATCCCAGCCTTGTTCTGCAAAATGGATGGCAATAGCCTGCCCCACGCGCTTTGCAGCGCCGGTGACCAAAACGCATTTTTTGATCTTGGGTGTGGAGGCAGAACTTGAATTCACGTTTTTCTCTTAGACTAGCGAGTTATGGATATTACCTTGACCGACACCGAAAAAGCGCACAGTGCGCGCTTAAGCGCGGAAATTGCTCTGGAAGTAGCGTCGCATGGGGGTTACCTGCCCTTTTCGCGCTACATGGAGATGGCTCTATACCAAGCCGGTAGTGGCTATTACAGCGCTGGCGCCCATAAACTAGGAAGTGGTGGGGACTTCACTACCGCCCCAGAGATTAGCCCTTTTTTTGGCATGGCCCTAACCAACGCCATCCTGCCGGTCTTAGAGGCATACCGATCTCAAGGTAAACCAACCCGCATTCTTGAGTTTGGCGCTGGATCAGGCAAGTTAGCCGCGTCCATCCTTGGTCGCCTAAGGGAGCTCGATTTTCCCTTAGACCACTATGGCATTCTCGAAATTGCCCCCGATTTAGCACAGCGTCAGCGCACCTTGTTAGAAGAAACAAAAAATGCTCTCCAATGCTCAACCGCAATCGACTGGCTCAGCGCCCTACCAAGTGGATTTGAGGGCGTCATCATTGCAAATGAAGTGCTTGATGCAATACCGTGCGAACGCATTGTTTACCAAAACGGAGAATGGCACCAGCAAGGGGTGGTCATTAAAAATGGCGCCCTTGCTTTAGAGATCGGGTCAGTAGTTGATCGTCAATTATTACCAGACCATCTCCTCACTCACTCCTTCGCTGAAGGCTACACCACCGAAATCAATCCACAAAGTGTGGCATGGATTGCGGCTGTAACTCAGGCACTGAGGAGCGGTCTTTTTATTACGCTGGATTACGGATTTCCGGCGAGCGAGTTTTTTCACCCGCAGCGCGAACAAGGGACATTGATGGCCCACCACCGCCACCATACCATTACAGATCCACTCTATCTGCCGGGCCTATGCGATCTAACGAGTCATGTGGAATGGTCTTCGATTTCGAGCGCAGCCCTTACCGCTGGAGCGGATGAAATCTATTTTAATAATCAAGGTAACTTCTTATTGGAAGCCGGTATTGGTGATTTGGTTTTAGAAAAAATGGACCCGGCTAACGCGACTGCTTTTTTACCGGTCTCCAATGCCTTACAAAAATTATTATCGGAAGCAGAAATGGGTGAGCTATTTAAAGTCTTTGCATTTAAAAAGAATCTGCCCGCACTCTCGCTAGAGATGCTTCCAGGGCTAGGTGGCCGTAACCGTCTCCACAGCCTGTAACCGTGCAGCATCGATTGCGGAGCGAATGCGTTCACCCTGTTGTTGCTCTGCTGCCGAAAGACGCTGAATAATAGCTTGGCTATCGATGGCCAGCGCTGCTGCTAGGCCAGTGCTGATCCGCTGTACCTGAAAACCCAAAACACTGGCCAGCGCGATTAGTTTTTCTGCGCGCTCGGGCTTGCGCCACGCATCAGCTCGGTTAAACCAAGCCAGCATGTCACCTGCGCTATAGCCTTGCTGTGTCACGCGTTTTTTTAGTGCTGAGAATAGTTCTGCAAAATCCCGCGTGCCATGGGGCATCCGGGTGGTTTCGGACCATTGCCGAATAGCCTCTTCACCGAGGTCGGCTAATAGCACGGCACAAACGGAATCCACATCTGCTGCTTTGTTTGCTGCTAACAAATTAAGGTCACTAGCCAATTGTTTTTTGAGTTGCGGATTCTTGCAAACTGTAATCAAGGACTGCGGTAGTAATTGCTCTGCAGCGCCAGTCTCCAAAAGAACTTCAAGCATCCGCAGCGGATTAGCTGAACGCATACCGCGATCGAGCTCCTGCCATACGCGCTCCAGTGATAGTGCCGACAACTCACCCGACTGCACAATGGCGCGCAGCGCCTCTTGTGTTTCAGCTGCAATCGTAAATGCTGGAAAGCGCGCAGCAAACCGAGCAATGCGCAACAAACGCAACGGGTCTTCTGCAAATGCAGCGGAAATGTGGCGAAATACCTTGGCTTGAATATCGTTTTGCCCACCATAAGGATCGATGATGGGGCCTACTAATGCGCCAGTGTCATCGACGCGCTGGGCCATGGCATTGATGGTGAGGTCACGCCGCTGTAAATCCTGTTCTAAGGTGACCGAAGGGTCGGCATAAAAATGGAAGCCCTGATAACCAACGCCTGTTTTTCGTTCGGTCCGAGCCAAGGCATATTCGGCATGGGTCTGGGGATGTAAAAAGACTGGGAAGTCTTTGCCAACCGGCTGGTAGCCCAGAGTAATCATTTCCTCTGCACTACTTCCAACTACAACGTAATCAATGTCGTTCACCGGGATACCCATTACAGCATCCCGTATTGCTCCGCCAACGGCGTATACGTTCAAGCCAATAGACTCAGAATGGATTGCCGCGATATGCCGAAGGTGGTGATCAAGTCATCTGCTGCTGTCGGTGGTAATACATTAGGTAATTGCATGGAGGCAATATTGTCGCGCGACATCAAGGTGGGCACGGGCAAAAATTCAAACATTAACGCTTGTAGATAACCTACGATGGCAGGCATTGGAATAACGCGCGTAGTAGTTTCCGCTTTCAAAGCAGCAAAACGAACCAGCTCTGCCATGCTGAGCACTTCTGGACCCACTAAAGAATAGGTTTGGTGAATAGTTTGCTTCATCGTAATAGAGGCAACAAATGCGGCAGCCACATCATTGACGCTCACCGGCTGAAACAGTGCCTGCGAATTTGCTAAGGGAATCACTGGAAAGACTTTTGCCAAGTTAGCAAACAGATTGATGAATTGATCCTCTTGGCCAAAAATGACGGAAGGTCTAAAGATAGTCCAATCCAATCCGCTGGCCCGGACCGCAGCCTCGCCATCGCCTTTGCTGCGTTGGTACATCGATGGACCATGCGAGTCTGCGCCTAATGCGCTCATGTGCAAATAGCGTTTAATGCCATTGGCTTTAATTGCAGCAATGCAGTGCGTTGGTAGCAATACATGGGCGCGCTCAAATACTTTGCCATACGGCTTGGCTGGACGATCGTGCAAAACACCGACTAAATTAATGACGGTACCACCTGGCTTAACCTGACTACATAAGTCATTTAAGGTGGCTTGATCATTGACGTCGGCTTGGGTCAGGTGAACGCTTGGTAGCAAACGAAAATCCCGTGCTGCCGCCAAATGGCGCGTTGGCAATAAGACCGAATAACCCTCGCGCTGCAATCTGCGAACCAGTACACTGCCCACAAATCCATTACCACCAATGACTAGTACATCGTATTTCATGGCAACTCACTTTGAATTGCAGCCTTGGGCGTAATCGTTCCAAGGCGCTGTTTTAAAGAAATCGTTTGACCCGTCATCACGCCCGAGTAATAGCTGGCATTGGACAATACATTTTTAACGTAGACTCTTGTTTCATGAAACGGGATTGTCTCTGCAAAAATCGCGCCCTCAACGGGGGCGTTTAAGCGCTCGCGCCACAACTTAGAGCGCGATGGGCCAGCATTGTATGCGGCCGATGCCAACACCCACGACCCATCTAAATCCGTCAGCACCATATTGAGGTAATTG
>CALRRC020000065.1:0-5438 GCA_943370515.1 Erythrobacter sanguineus
GTCGCCGCCATTACCAATCTGATTGGCTCTTCTGTGCCGAATTTAGGCCCTGCGAATGTGACGATTGTAGATGCTGAAGGCAGTCTATTGGCGCCCAATGCACAGCGTCTAATGGGCCTTGACAGTACCCAACTAAAGTACGTGGCGGAGTTGGAGGGCGCTTTGTCTAAACGGGTTCAGGCGATTCTGGAGCCCATTACCGGCAAAGAGAATGTCCGCGCGCAGGTTACGGTGGATATGGACTTTGGTGAAGTGCAGCGCACCGAAGAAACCTTTGGCCGTAACTCGCCACCCAACCAATCCTCGATTCGTAGCCAGCAAACCAACGAAGCGGCATCGCCTGGATCTGCGGCGGCGGGTGTGCCCGGCGCCCTGACCAATCAGCCACCCGGCGCCGCGCAGGCACCCATTAATGCCCCAGGCGGAGCGGCCGCCAATACCGGACCGCAAAACCTCAATGCACCCCCAAGCAGTTCTGGCGGAACAGCCACTAATCTGAAGAGGGATGCCACGATCAACTATGAACTGGATCGTGCCATTCAGAGCATTAAGTCCCAAAAGGGTCAGGTTAGAAGGATTTCCGCCGGTGTCGTTGTGAATTTCAAGCAACCTGCAGGGGTGGATAAGGAGGGCAATCCCCTCAAGCCAGTTCCGTACAGCACTAAAGAGATAGAGCAGATTAACAATTTAGTTCGCGATGCGGTTGGATTTAATGATCGCCGCGGCGATAGCGTTAGCGTTGCCAATATTCCATTCAAGATTGAGCCTGACCTAGAGCCCCCATTTTATAAACAGGCTGGTGTGATTGAGCTCAGCAAAGAGTTCTTTAAGTTCGCCATTATTTTGGGTTCTTTGGCTATTATTTTCTTTGGTGTAGTCAAGCCATTACTCTTTCCCAAGAAAATGGACGAGGCCCTGGAAGAGCAGCGCATCGAAGAAGAGTTTGATGAGAAAATCAAAGCCGAGATGGCTCAGATGGATCCGAAGGCACGCGAAAAACGCCGCATGGAAATGGAGTTGCTCAAAGAGCGTCAGCGTATTGCTGAAGAGGAAGAGCGCGCCCAGGTTGAGCAGGAGAAAGCCAAGTTGGAAGAGGAGCGTAAGCGTGTGGATGAAGAGAAAAAACAAGAGTACGATGAATTGCTAAATTACGCGAAAGAATTCGTGGAAGAGAACCCCAAAGTGGTTTCTTCTGTCTTTAAGGAGTGGCTGGCAGATGATGCAGCTAAAACAAATGCCGCCAATGTCGCTAAACCGGCTTAATGATATAAAAGGTAGAAAATATGCCGGATGAAGCGGCGGCCGCCCCCAAACAACTCTCGATCGCTGAAGCCCTCAAGGAAGGGGTGAAGGGAGCAACTCAGGCTGGTAATCTGACGTTTGATGAACTCGATGGGGCCTCGCGCGCTGCCGTGATCTTGTTAGCCGTGGGCGCTGAATCGGCTGCAAACGTCTTGCGTCAAATGACTCCATTTGAAGTGCAGCGCCTTTCCGGAAAAATGGCGGTGGTGCGTTCCTTAAATCGCGACCTCGTTCTGCAGGTGTTGCGCCAATTTAAAGAGGTTACTGAAAATAACTCGCAAGTGGCGTTTGATACCGACTCATTCATGCAAAACATGCTGACCAAAGCTATGGGTGCAGAAGGCGCCTCTGACTTGCTGGGTCGTCTTGAATCTACGCTGGACATGTCTGGTATTGAAACGCTCAAGCGGATGGAATCCGATGTTCTATACGAGATGATCAAAAATGAGCATCCGCAAATTATTGCTACCGTGATGGTGTTCTTGGAGCCAGCTCAGGCAGCAGCGGTACTGAAGTTATTTGCTGATGATTTGCGTAACGAGTTAATTCTTCGTATTGCCTTGCTCGAGAAGGTTCAGCCGGCAGCCTTGAAGGAGTTGAACGAAGTAATGTCTCGCTCTGCGGGGCCCGATGCGGATTTCCGCAGAAGTACCGTGGGCGGCGTTGTGCCTACTGCAGAAATTCTCAATATGCTTTCAGGTGGCTTGGACAAAGAAGCGCTCAATACGATTCGCAATTTCAATGTGGAATTGGCCGATGCGATTCAAGAGAAGATGTTCGTCTTCGAGGATTTCAACGACATCGAAGATCGCTCGCTGCAAACCATGTTGTTAGAGGTTCCACAAGACACCTTAATTATTGCCTTGAAGGGCGCAAGTCCGAAACTGCGCGAAAAACTCTTCAAGAATATGGCAAAGCGTGCCGCCGATGGCGTTCGCGAAGATCTGGAAACCCGGCCGCCCGTCAAAGTGCAAGAAGTCGAAGAAATGCAAAAAGAAATTATTCGCATTGCGCGCACCTTGGCCGATGAAGGTCGCATGATCATGGAAAGGGGCAAGTCAGCCGATGCCTTCCTCTGATGAGGACTCCTTGCTGACGAGGTGGGAGCCGCCCTCTTTCGATCCGCCAAAGCCCCCTAAGCCGCCCAAGGTTGCGCCTATTTATTACCCAACGGTGGAAGAAGTCGAGGCCATTCGAGAGGGCGCTTACAAAGAAGCGTATGAGTTGGGTTCGAACCAAGGATTTGTGGAAGGCAGGGATGCTGGCTACAAAGAAGGTAAAGAAGCGGGTTACCGTGAAGGCTACAAGCAAGGCTACGTAGAAGCAGATGAAGAAACCAAGCGCCTGCAAGATGCTTTAGGCCGGCTACTAGAGGCGTTAACCGGTATGCCCGAAGCCATCGCCGAGCCCTTAACCCAATTAAGTTTTGAAATCGCTTCACGCCTGACGGCAAATGCATCGATGGAGCGCGCCCCCTTTGTTGCCGCAGTTCAAGAGGCGCTCATGCGTCTACCGCGCCCAGGTGAAAATTTATACCTGCGTTTACGGGCGGAAGAGGTGGAGTCCTGGAAAAAGATTGTGGATGATCCGGGGTTGCCATTTAACTGCACCATTTTGGTCGATGCGGACGTGCGTCCAGGGCATGCTTACGTTGAAGTCAGCGGCGCCCGCATTGATGTTGGCCAAGAAGCTCGCCTCGCTCTCGTCCGCCATGCTCTGGGTTTAGATGGGGCTGCAGAGATAGATCGCCCAACCGACGCATTGCCACCGAGCGACACGCAGCTGCTCAGCAGTGCATCTACTGCGCTTCCTGTATTGGACCCAGACCCGCCTGCGGATCCCCTTGATTCTCCACCGGCAGAAAAAGAGTGAGCCATTTGTTGCCTTCTCAATTGGCAGATCAACTGGAAGTACGCCGGCAGCATTTGGCGCAAGCCCCGCGCTCGATTCGCGAAGGCAAACTCAAACGCGTTTCTGGCATCGTTCTTGAAGTAGAAGGCTTGCCTATGAGCATCGGCACTGGCGCAACCATTTTGTCCGAGCTTGGCGGCAAAACCTACGATGCGGAGTGCATTGGTTTTAATGGCGCCATTACGTATTTGATGCCGATTGACGCGATGGAAGGCATCTCTCCGGGCGCGTTGGTTTATCCAGCAAACACACCATTTAATTCCGGTTCGGGCTATACCTCTAGCAGTATTGGGGAGCCGCTACCCATTGGCGAGGCCCTCTTGGGGCGGGTTGTCGATGGCTTGGGTCGCCCAATTGATGGCAAAGGCTATGGAGAAAAACAATTCTCCCCTTTCATTCAGAGAACCTTAAACCCACTGGACCGCATACCCATTCATGAACCTTTGGATGTCGGTATCCAAGCGATTAATGGCTTGCTGACGGTTGGTCGTGGACAGCGAGTTGGCATTTTTGCAGGCTCAGGCGTCGGCAAAAGCGTCTTGCTCGGTATGCTGGCGCGCAATTGCGTGGCGGATGTCATCGTGATTGGTTTAGTCGGCGAACGCGGTCGCGAGGTACGCGAGTTTTGTGAGGATACCCTCGGTCCAGAATCATTTAAGCGCGCGGTGGTGGTTGCGGCGCCTGCAGACGCTTCACCATTGGCACGCTCAAAAGGCGCTTTGTATGCAACCGATGTGGCGATCTGGTTTAGGGATCAAGGCAAGCACGTGGTTTTAATTGTGGATTCGTTAACGCGCTACGCCATGGCCTTGCGCGAAATTGGTCTGAGCTTAGGCGAAGCCCCCGTAGCCAGAGGATATCCACCAAGCGTATTTGCGCGCATGCCGGAACTGGTTGAACGGGTTGGTAATGGTTCAAACCCGGACGGTTCGATTACAGCTTTTTATACCGTCTTGCTCGAAGGCGATGACACCAATGATCCCGTTGCGGATACCGCTCGGGGTATTTTGGACGGACATTTTTTCTTGTCGCGCGAATTGGCCGACAGTGGTCACTACCCCGCAATTGATGTGGAGAAGTCAATTTCTCGGGTAATGCCCAAAGTGGTCTCTAAAGAACATCTGCTGTCTGCAAGGCGTTTAAAGCAGCTCTACAGTAGGTATATGCGGGGGCGCGATTTAGTTTCCATGGGTGCTTATATCGCAGGAACCGATCCGGATTTAGATGCGGCGCTGCAAGCATGGCCCCAGATTCAGGCGTTTTTACAGCAAGATGCCGAACAGGCCATTCCAATTGACCAAACGGAACAGCGCCTGTTCGAAATTGCTCCCCCAGTGGTTTAATAATGCGCCATGTCTGCCATTGAACTGCTCCTGCGCCTAGCCAAGATCCGTGAGGATCAAGCCATGGCCCGCGCAAAAAGGGCTGCCGGACAGGTCAATCAAACTAAAGCCTTTAAAAATCAAGTACTTGAGTATGCGAAAGACTATGAAATGCAAATGATGGCGGGCAGTAATCAAAGCGTTTCAATCGCGTTTATTCAAGATGCGAACGCGTTTCGTGAAAAGTTAATTCAGAGTTCCATCGAGATGGATGGGCAAATTCAAGGGCTATCTAGGGCCTCGGAAGATACCCTTAAAACCGCTACCCAGGCCAGAATGCGGACTCGCGGATTAACAAAATTGGTCGACAAAATGAAGCTGGACGCCAGGAAAAAGAAGGCGAAGGCGGAGATGAGCCTATTTGAAGACAACTACGCCGCGAGGGCAAGTGCCAATTCTGGCACGAAAGATGCATAGTAAGTAGTGTTCCTTTTGGAGAGGCTATGTCAACGGTAGGTCAAATTCGAATGCAAGCTGCAGCCAGTGGCGTCAATACCGCCACAAGCAAGCCAGGCTCTACGCCCGGCGGCTCGGCCATGCCTGCTGGATTTGAAGCCTTTGCGGCCGCTTTGGATCGGTCCAGTAGGACGCAGGCAAGCTCAGATAGAGCTATCCCTCAATCATCCATGCCGCTGGCATTTAGTCGGCAAAATTTGCCTAAGATGGGTTCTCAGACAGAAGACCCTGCAAAAATTACCGATGCAATGCAGATGTTAATGGCGCAGCTCGCTGCACAAGGCCTCTTAAATACTGCCTTGCAGGGGTCTAATCCGACAAATCTAAATTCTCAGCAGCTCGATCCAAAGCAATCTGCCTTAATCACGCAAGCGCTCTCTCGAGCCA
>CALRRC020000066.1:0-5412 GCA_943370515.1 Erythrobacter sanguineus
CGTCAAGATGTGTTTTAAAAGCGTGGTTTTGCCGCTTCCTAAGAAGCCAGTCAGAATGGTGACGGGAATTAATGCCATGATCGTGTTGCTTTCGCTGTGTCGGATGCCGTTGTAAAAAGTGGTTTTGTGCAAGTGAATGGTGACTAACCCATCATCTTACCGAGTTCCGCGAGCCTCTTGGCTTTGATTTACTTTGCCCGCCCCGCCTTCGCCCGAGGATGTGCTAAATCATAGGCTTGCGCGAGGTGTTGAAAATCCAAAGCGGTATAAATCTGGGTGCTGGCAATACTGGCATGCCCCAGCATTTCCTGAACCGCCCGCAGGTCATGGGATGACTGTAGAACATGGCTAGCAAAGCTATGCCGCATCATGTGCGGGTGAACATGGGTCGGTAAGCCGGCGCGGATCGCCAAGCTGCGCAAGCGTGCTTGTACAGTTCTGGGCGATAGGCGCGCGTTGCTGCCACTCAAAAACAGTGCTGGCGAAGCCTGTGCAGGCTGCAACTGTTGTCGTATCTCTAACCATGCCCTAAGGGAGGTCATCGCGGCCACTCCAACTGGAACGCTCCTGCGCTTGCCGCCTTTGCCTAAAACCGTCACTTCCGCTGAATCCCAATCCAACCAACCCGCAGATTCATATGCGCGATCCTGACTGGGGGCCGCATCAATCCCCAAAAGCTCGGATAAACGCAGGCCAGAGGAATACAGCAACTCAATGATGGCGGCATCGCGGACGGTTTCTAAACCCGGATTGGATTTGGCCTCGAGGATCGCCTGATTGATTAATGCCAGCGCTTGTTCAACCGACAAGGCTTTGGGTAGCGCCCGCGCCCGCTTCGGTGCCTTTACATCGTCCACCGGATTTGCTTTTAAAGTCGGCTGATCCTGCTTCTGGGATAGCCAGTCGTACCACCCTCGCCATGCTGACAAGGTGCGCGCAATGGTCCTAGGTGATTTGCCCTTGGAATGCAAACGGCCTGCCCAGCGACGAATATGGCCATTCGTAACTGCAGTTAAATCTAAACCATCCTCCTGAGCCGACTGGTGCAGCTCAGATAAATCAGCTTGGTAGGCCTTAATGGTGTGCGGCGAAAGTTGCCGCAAGACATGCAACTCGTGCAAATACACCTGCACTTGGGGGTGCAGCTCAGCCGAGGGGGGCTTCATAGGCTCCAACTCGGTCTAGGGCGGCTGCAGTGAGCTGCGCAATCTGCTGCAGATAAAACGCGCCCATATCTACGGTAAAACGAGTGGCGTCGTGACTTGCTAACAGCAGTACAGCAGGCGGGTGACCCTGCAAGGGCAGGCCAATCGCCACCATGCTTTGCCATGCTGCATCCAATGGAACAGACTGCGATAGAAGATCGATACTCGATTGGGCTAACTCGGCAAGCGGGCCGCACAAGGGCTTTGCAACCCAAGGGGCATAAGCTGCATTGGGACTCAGAATGCGCACTGCATCCACTTCAAATACCCCTGCAAGACCAGCCGTAACCGCAATCTCGACATCCGCTTGATTACTTGCTTTCATGAGCATCAGCAACCAGGCCACCAGGCCTTGTTGGGTTTTATCGTTACGGCTACCAAAATGCAGCATTTCGCTCAGGCGACGATTGAGTTCGGTATTTTGATTGCGCAACAAGGACATTTGACGCTCTTGCAAGGAGATGGCGCGGTCTTCGTGTGGGTGCTTTAAACGGATCTCATTTAACAGCTCAGCATAGCGTTCAAAAAATCCCGGGGTTGCGCGGAGCCATTCTGCTACAAGCGCTTCTTGTTCTGCTTGGGTTGAATCAATTTCACTCATGCTTATTCCTAGCTCAGTTTTTTACGCAGCAATGCATTAACCTGCTGTGGGTTTGCCTTGCCTTGTGATGCCTTCATAACCTGCCCGACCAGCGCATTAAATGCTTTTTCCTTGCCGGCACGAAACTCGTCAACAAATGCGCTGTTGGCCTGCATGACTTGGTCGATCAGAGCCTCGAGCTCGCCACTATCGCTAATTTGCTTGAGGCCCTTTGACTCGATAATCGAATCGACCGTGCTCTTAAGCTGACCCTCTAACGCCTCTTTCCATAAGTCGGCAAAAATATCTTTCGCGATCTTATTGGAGATGGTTCCGTCGGCTACTCGACTAAGCAGTGGTGCTAAATGCGTCGCCTTTAAAGGGGAGTCGGCTGCCGACATACCAGCCCGATTTAAAGTCGAGGCAAAGTCACCCGTCATCCAGTTGGCTACTGCCTTTGCTAAGGGCTTGCCCAGTATGGCCAATAACTCTTCGAAGAGTGTTGCGGTAGCGCGATCTTGCGTTAATAACTCGGCATCGTAGAGGCTCAAACCAAATGCATCTCGCCACTGCTGTTTCAGCTGCGCTGGCAGGGCCGGCATGGTCGAACGAATCGACTCAATCCAAGCCTCATCAATCACCAGCGGCAACAAATCGGGGTCCGGAAAATAGCGGTAATCTTGCGCGTCTTCTTTGCTGCGCATGCTGCGTGTCTCTTGCTTGTCGGGATCATACAAGCGCGTTTCTTGAACCACGGTGCCACCGTCTTCGATTAACTCAATCTGCCGACGGACTTCGTATTGAATGGCCTCCTCCAAAAACCGGAATGAGTTCAAATTCTTAATTTCGCAGCGGGTGCCAAAAGCCTCCTGCCCCAAGGGGCGTACCGATACGTTGGCATCGCAGCGAAAGGAGCCCTCTTGCATATTGCCATCGCATACCCCAAGCCACACCACTAGGCTATGTAAGGTTTTTGCATAAGCCACTGCCTCTGCAGCGCTGCGCATCACTGGCTCAGTCACAATTTCCAACAGCGGTGTGCCAGCGCGATTTAAATCAATGCCACTGGAGGGCTCGCCATGCGGGCCAATAAAATCCTCATGCACGGATTTACCAGCATCCTCTTCCAGATGCGCGCGCGTTAACTCAATCACTTTCGTGGTGTCACCAACGACTATTTCTAAGTGGCCACCCAAGACTACTGGAATTTCGTACTGACTAATCTGATAGCCCTTTGGAAGATCCGGATAAAAATAATTTTTTCGCGCAAAGATACTTACGGGTGCAATTACCGCGTCGATTGCCAAACCAAAGCGAATAGCATGCTCGACTGCTTGGCGATTTAAGACAGGCAGCACGCCAGGTAACGCCAAGTCAACGGGACATGCTTGCGTGTTGACGTCCGCACCAAACTGCGTGCTTGCGCCACTAAAAATTTTGGATACGGTGCGCAGTTGAGTATGCGTCTCCAAACCAATTACGACCTCCCACTGCATTACAGCACCTCGCTGGGTTGGCGCAGGTGCCAATCGGTGGCCTGCTGAAACTGATGCGCTACTTGCAAGAGCCGCGCTTCTGAAAAATAATTTCCGATTAGCTGCATCCCAATCGGCAAGTCTTGACTAAATCCACAGGGAACGCTCATCGCTGGTAAACCGGCGAGATTGGTAGACAAGGTATAAATATCTGCCAAGTACATTTGTAAGGGATCGTTTGATTTTTCACCAAACTTCCAAGCAACGTCTGGCGTGACCGGCCCCAAAATGAGGTCGCACTGCGCAAACGCAGTTTGAAAATCGGCAGCGATGATGCGGCGAATGCGCTGAGCCTGTAAATAATAAGCGTCGTAGTAACCATGCGACAAAACATAACTACCAATTAAGATGCGGCGCTTGACTTCCGATCCAAATCCTTCGGTCCGTGATTTTTTATACATCTCGGATAAATCACGGTATTCATTGGTACGATGGCCATAGCGAACACCATCAAACCGACTTAAATTACTCGATGCCTCGGCTGGGGCAAGCACGTAATAAACCGGGATCGAGAGTTTTGTTTTCGGCAGACTAACCTCGACTAAGGTTGCGCCTAGCGCTTGTAGCTGGTTTGCGCCCTCACGCACTGACTTTGCGACTCCGTCTGCCAGACCTTCGGAGAAAAATTCTATTGGCAAGCCCACGCGCAATCCAGCCAATGGCTTTGCTGCGGCACCGGTATCCCATACTGCATTCAGATACCGGCCATAGTCCTCACCCGAATCAGCCAAGGATGTTGAATCCCGTGGGTCATGGTGGGACATTGCGCTCAGCAATAGCGCGCAGTCTTCGGCGGTTTTACCAATCGGGCCTGCCTGATCTAAGGATGATGCGTAGGCAATCATGCCGTAGCGGGATACCCGCCCATAACTGGGCTTAATTCCGGTCAGGCCACACAAGGCGGCCGGCTGACGAATCGAACCACCGGTATCGGTACCCGTTGCAATCGGAGCCAAGCCAGCCGAGACCGCGGCGGCAGAGCCGCCGGATGAGCCACCAGCCACACATGCTGGGTTCCATGGGTTGAGGACCGGACCAAAGGCAGAATTTTCATTGGATGAGCCCATCGCAAACTCATCCATATTGGCTTTACCCAAACAAACCATGCCAGCGCCGTCTGGATTTTGCTCACTGGGCATACCCAATCGCTCAACCACTGCTGCATCAAATGGGCTTTGGTAGCCGAGTAGCATCTTGGAAGCGGCAGTTGACTTCCAGCCGCGGGTGACAAAAACATCCTTATGCGCCAGGGGGATGCCGGTTAACTTACCGGCCTTGCCGGCAGCGCGAATGCGGTCAGCGCTTACGGCCTGTTCCATCGTTAACTCGGGATTGACGTCCAAGAAAGCATTCCAGCGCCCGCCGGCCTGAATACGAGCGAGGAAATGACTGGCCAGCTCAGCACTGGAGACCGCTTTGGCTTCTAGGGCCTTTGCCAGCATGGCTACCGATGACAGATGCCAGCTCATTCAATCACCCTCGGCACCAAAAAATAGCCATCTTGCTGAGCCGGGGCTGACTGCATATTCTGCTCTCGGTTGTTCGGCTCGGTCACTTGGTCCGGGCGCAGTGGCTGTGCCAAATCGCGCAAAAACAGAATCGGGTGCGCTAAAGGGGTGAAATTGCTGGTATCTACAGCCTGCATCTCCTCCACTAAGGAAAAAATAGCCTGCAATTGAGGCAAAACAAGCTCTGCTTCTGCTTGGCTTAACTCCAGGCGGGAGAGGTGCGCTATGCGCTGAACATCGTCAAGTTTCATGGGGCGCTAGGGTATCATTGGATTGTAAATTCATTAACTCTACTATTTTCCCACTTCCATTATGTTTGGTTTTTTTCGCAACTATTTTTCTAACGACCTAGCGATCGACTTAGGTACTGCCAACACCTTAATTTACATGCGTGACCGGGGTATTGTGCTTGATGAGCCCTCGGTGGTTGCAATTCGTCAAGAAGGCGGCCCAAATGGCAAAAAAACCATTTTGGCAGTGGGCACCGAAGCCAAAGCCATGCTTGGGCGTGTTCCGGGCAATATTGAAGCCATTCGCCCGATGAAAGATGGCGTTATTGCCGACTTCACGATTACCGAGCAGAT
>CALRRC020000067.1:0-5388 GCA_943370515.1 Erythrobacter sanguineus
TTTGTGGCGCGTTCGCCAAAACAAATCGAGAACATCGCACGCGGTGGCTATGTTGTGCACGAGCCCAGCAAAGTAGCCAAAGCCGTCATTATCGCAACCGGTTCTGAGGTTGGGTTGGCATTGCAAACAGCACAGCAGCTAGCAAAAGAGGGTACACCAGTCAGGGTAGTGTCGATGCCGTCGACGACCTACTTTGATCAGCAAGATGCACAATACAAAGCCAGCGTATTGCCGGCGGGTTTGCCGCGCATTGCGATTGAGGCAGGTGTGACGGATTACTGGTGGAAGTATGACTGCGCCGCGGTGCACGGCGTCGATACCTTTGGTGAATCTGCGCCCGCGAATCAGTTGTATGCGTATTTTGGTTTAACCGTTGATCAGATTAGTACGACGGTGAAGCAGTGCATTGCACAAGCAAAGTAAGAAATTAAAGTCAGCAATTAATATAGAAAACGAGTAGAGGAATAGCGATGGCGATTCGGGTTGCAATTAATGGATATGGCCGTATTGGTCGCATGGTGCTGCGCGCTTTGTATGAGAGTCAGCCGAACTTAGATCGTAAGCGCGATATCAAAATTGTTGCCATCAATGCAATGGGCGATATTGATATCAATGCCCACCTCACCCAATACGACTCCGCGCATGGCTGCTTTCCAGGTACGGTAACGGTGGACGGTGATCACATGGTGGTCAATGGTGATCGCATCAAAATGTATTCCACGCGCAATCCACTAGAGACCCCATGGGGCGAGCATCAAGTGGATTTAGTACTGGAGTGCTCGGGTAAATTTACCTCCAAAGAAAAAGCCATGGTGCACATTCAGCAAGGGGCAAAAAAAGTATTGATCTCGGCCCCTGGCGAAAAAGACGTTGACGCAACCATCGTCTATGGCGTGAATGAAAAAGTACTGAAGCCCAGTGATGTGGTTGTATCGAATGCCAGCTGCACTACCAACTGCTTAGCGCCTTTAGTTAAACCCTTGCTGGATGCCATCGGAATTGAATCGGGTTTGATGACCACCATCCATGCGTTTACCAATGATCAAGTATTGACGGACGTTTATCACAAGGACATGCGCCGCGCGCGCTCTGCAGTGAGCAGTATGATCCCAACTAAAACGGGCGCTGCTAAAGCGGTTGGTTTGGTGTTGCCAGAATTAGCCGGTCGTTTTGATGGCTTTGCGATGCGGGTTCCGGTGATTAATGTCTCGGTGGTTGATTTAACCTTTGTGGCCAAGCGTGCCACCAGCGTAGATGAAGTCAACGCCGTTCTGAAAAAAGCCAGCGAAGGCGAGCTTAAGGGTATTTTGGGCTTTAATACCTTGCCATTGGTATCGATCGACTTTAATCATGATCCCCGCCCCAGCATTTACGACGCCAGCCAAACACGGGTTTCAGCCGATGGCAAGCTGGTGAAAGTACTGGCTTGGTATGACAACGAGTGGGGGTATTCAGTGCAGATGCTCAATGCCGCTGAAGCATTAATGGCAGCCTAGATAAAACAGCCAAAAGGCGACCGTAAGTGGTTAAAAAGGGGCTTCAGCCCCTTTTTGCATGAAACGGCTTATTTACGCTTCTGGGCACAGTTTTTCTTTTGGCAATGCCCGTACATGGCCAGGGAGTGCTCCTCCAGGGCAAAACCCAAGGATTTAGCAATCTCCTTTTGGCGCCGCTCAATTGCAGCATCGACAAATTCCTCCACATGGCCACAGTCAAGGCAAACGAGGTGATCGTGGTGCGTACCCTCATTGAGCTCATAAATCGCCCGGCTATCCCCTTTACTGGACTCAAAATGACTGCGGAGCAAGAGACCTGCCTGCTCAAACTGGGTGAGTACCCGATAGACCGTAGCCAGGCCAATGTCTTTGTCTTCTTTGGCCATGGCCATGAAGATTTCTTCGGCGCTAAAGTGGGCGCCTGGATGCTGATGAAAAAAATCCAGGATCTGCATACGGGGAGCCGTGGCTTTTAGGCCAATATCCCGTAAATCGGCTGGGGAGGGGTTTTGGTTCATAGGCATCGATTGAGGGCTAAAATCAAGACCTTAATGATACGGCTTGCCATGCAAAACTGCCTTTTACCGATTCGTAGCATCCCAATGCGGGTTTTAAGCCCCAGCAAGCGATTGCTGCGCTGCTGCATGCTGGCTTCGGTTGTATTGGCCGCTTTGATCGCAACCGGTTGCTCGACGAAGGTCGATGACACCCAGCGGACGATGATGAACAGTATTTTTCGGCCTTATGTGCCGGATATTGTGCAAGGCAACTTTATTTCCAGCGAGCAATACGCCAAGTTAGAGGTTGGCATGAGCCGGGAGCAAGTGCGGCAAATTTTGGGCACCCCATTGTTAGCCAGTTACTTTCATGCCAATCGCTGGGATTACGTATTTGAATTCAAACGCCTCGGTGAAAAAATCAGCAAAGAGCGGCGCGTAACGGTGTTCTTCGATGGCGATAAGGTAACAAAGTTTAATGGCGACGCATTGCCAACCGAGGTTGAGCTCGTTGCAGAAATTGATAACTACGCCAAGAATAAGCGCTCCTTCTGGGATATGGTCACGGGTAAAAACAAGAATCCAGTAACGCCACCATTGCAACAGCCTGAGGTGTTGATTCCGAGCAAGCCGAGTGCACCGAGCGGCCCAATCGTCACGCCAGTCAAGTAAGCAGCCTTGATGTCGGGCCAGCAATGCCGAAGTCGAATTGAAAAAAGTTAGCTAAGTAAAGTTAATTAAGCAAAGAGTGAAATTATGAAAATCGCAATCGCAGGAGCGAATGGCCGAATGGGCCGAATGCTAATTGAGGCGGTGTTGCAATTGCAGGGCGCCACTTTGGTGGGCGCGCTTGATCATGCATCGTGTCCTGTTTTAGGCGCCGACGCTGGCGCTTTCTTGGGCAAAAAAACAGGCGTGATGATTACGGCTGATTTGGAGCATGGTTTAAGCGATGCCGAGTATTTAATTGATTTCACGCGGCCCGAGGGCACGATGCTGCATTTGGCCGCCTGTACTACCCACGGTGTAAAGATGATCATCGGTACTACCGGTTTAAGTGCAGAGCAAATCGCCCAATTGAAAACCGCATCGTCCAAAATTGCGATGGTGTTTGCCCCCAATATGAGCGTGGGCGTCAACGTCACTTTGAAGTTATTGGAGGCGGCTGCCAAGATGCTCGATACCGGTTACGACATTGAAATTATCGAAGCGCACCACCGCCATAAAGTCGATGCGCCATCGGGCACTGCGCTGAAGATGGGCGAAGTAATTGCAGGCGCCTTGGGACAGTCATTGAATGATGTAGCGGTATATGCACGTGAAGGCCACACCGGTGAACGCAAGCCCGGATCAATTGGTTTTGCAACCATTCGGGGTGGCGATATTGTGGGCGATCACACAGTCCTGTTTGCGGGCGAAGGCGAGCGCATTGAGATTAGCCATAAATCGTCTAGCCGTCAGTCATACGCCCAGGGATCGATTCGGGCGGCACGCTTTTTAGAGAAAAAAACATCTGGCCTATTTGATATGCAAGACGTATTGGGTCTGCGGGCATAAGCCATATAAAAACACCAAGCGATTACAGCGAAAAGAGTCTTACACAATGAGTATGGAATACGACTACCGCAGCATTGAAGCGGCAGCCCAAGCAGATTGGAATAGCAAAGACGTATATCGCGTTACCGAAGATGCGGTTAATGCAGAAGGTAAGCCTAAGCCTAAGTACTATGCTTGCTCGATGCTACCTTACCCATCGGGTAAATTGCACATGGGCCATGTGCGCAACTACACCATCAATGATGTGATGGCGCGCCAATTACGCATGCAGGGCTATAACGTCTTAATGCCGATGGGTTGGGATGCGTTTGGTATGCCTGCTGAAAACGCCGCAATCCAGAATAAAGTGCCGCCGGCTGAGTGGACCTACCAAAACATTGCGTACATGAAAAAGCAAATGGCCGCGATGGGCCTAGCGATTGATTGGTCTCGCGAAATTGCCACCTGCAAACCGGATTACTACCGCTGGAACCAGTGGCTCTTTTTGAAGATGCTGGAAAAAGGCGTGGCGTACCGCAAAACTCAGGTCGTCAATTGGGATCCAGTCGATCAAACGGTGTTGGCCAACGAGCAAGTAATTGAAGGGCGCGGTTGGCGTTCGGGTGCTTTAGTCGAGAAGCGCGAGATCCCTGGTTATTACTTGAACATCACTGCCTACGCAGAGCAACTGCTCACTGGCCTGGATGATTTAGGTTGGCCTGAGCGCGTGAAGACCATGCAGCAAAACTGGATTGGCAAAAGCCGCGGCGTACGCTTTGCCTTTGACCATGCGATCAAAAATAGCAGCGGTGAACTGATTCAGGATGGCAAGATATACGTGTTTACGACGCGTGCTGACACCATCATGGGCGTGACCTTTTGCGCGGTGGCAGCAGAACATCCGCTCGCCACCGAGGCTGCGCGCACCAATCCAGCGCTTGCTAGCTTTATCGAAAAATGCAAAACCGGTAGCGTGATTGAAGCCGATCTGGCTACCCAAGAGAAAGAAGGGATGTTCACGGGTTTATATGTGACCCATCCCCTAAACAAAGAGCCGGTCCCCTTGTGGGTCGGCAACTATGTTTTGATGAGTTATGGTGATGGCGCTGTGATGGGCGTACCCGCCCATGATGAGCGTGACTTTGCCTTTGCCCTCAAATACCATCTGCCGATTAAGCAGGTGATTGCACTCGCCGGCGAGTCGCCGATGTTTAATCCAACACAGTGGGATGCCTGGTACGCCCAAAAAGAGAACGCGCAGTGCATCAATAGCGGCAAATACGATGGTCTCTCCGTAAGTGATGCGGTGACTGCAGTTGCCGCTGATTTGGCTGCATTGGGCGTTGGAGAAATCAAAACGACCTACCGTTTACGCGACTGGGGCATTTCACGGCAGCGTTATTGGGGAACGCCCATTCCAATCATTCATTGTGGTGATGAGGCAAATCCCGGTTGCGGGGCTGTCCCTGTCCCAGAAAAAGATTTGCCGGTGGTATTGCCAGAAGACTGCGTTCCCGACGGCAGTGGCAACCCCCTCAATAAGCGCGCTGATTTTTTAAATGTGGCATGCCCGAAGTGCGGTAAGCCGGCGCAGCGTGAGACTGACACCATGGATACCTTTGTGGATTCCTCGTGGTACTTCATGCGCTACACCGGGGCAGATGCAAAGACCATGGTTGATCAGCGTAATCAGTATTGGATGCCGATGGACCAGTACATTGGCGGCATCGAGCATGCGATTTTGCATTTACTCTATGCGCGTTTTTGGACCAAGGTCATGCGCGATTTGGATTTAATTTCTTTTGATGAACCGTTGGCTAATTTGCTAACGCAAGGCATGGTTCTCAATGAGACGTACT
>CALRRC020000068.1:0-5372 GCA_943370515.1 Erythrobacter sanguineus
TACCGGCGCCATGCTCGATGGCAAGCCGCCCTACAAGGCACTACTGACCCACGGTTTCACGGTCGATGGCCAAGGTCGGAAAATGAGCAAATCGGTTGGCAATGTGATCGCCCCACAACAGGTAGCCGATAAATTAGGCGCTGAAATCATTCGCCTTTGGGTTGCCTCTACCGACTACTCGGGCGAGATGACCATCTCCGACGAGATTCTGAAGCGGGTGGTTGAAAGTTATCGCCGCATGCGCAACACCTTGCGCTTCTTGCTAGCGAACTTGACTGACTTTGATCCAGCCCTGCACAGCATGCCGAGCACAGATTGGCTGGAGATCGACCGCTATGCCGTCGCTTTGGCAAATCAATTGCAAGAAGAGGTTCAGGCACACTACCAAGCTTATGAATTCCAACCCGCAGTGGTGCGCATGCTGACCTTCTGTTCGGAAGACCTCGGCGGCTTTTACTTAGATATTCTCAAAGATCGCCTCTATACCGGCGCGCCTAATTCCAAAGAACGGCGTGCGGCGCAAAATGCCTTATTCCACATTACTCGTAATCTGCTCAAATGGCTCGCCCCTTTCCTGTCATTTACCGCAGAAGAAGCCTGGGCATCCTTTCCCCATGGATCTAAGAATCAAGCTAAGCAATCCATCTTCATGGAAGAATTCGGCGCATTCCCCGATATCGCCAAGGGTACCGAGTTGCTTGCCAAATGGAACCGCATTCGGGAGATTCGCTCCGAAGTGACCAAGGCCATTGAAATTGAGCGCGAAGCAGGTCATGTCGGATCGTCGTTACAAGCAGAACTCACGATTAAAGTAGATGATGTCGACTTTGCCATCCTGCATTCGCTGGAAGACGATCTACGCTTTGTCACTATCACGTCCAGTGCCAATATTGAACTCAGCACTGCGGGGCTGGAGGTTCTAGTCCGCGCAAGCCAATACAAAAAATGCGGTCGCTGTTGGCACCATACTGCGGACGTGGGAGGTGATCCTACGCACCTAGAGCTCTGCGGTCGCTGCATTAGCAATCTATTTGGTGACGGCGAGCACCGTGCATTCGCCTAACAACATCGTATCGCTGTGAGCGCCTCGACTAATTCCCATAATGCGCGCCGCTTTTATGGCTGGCTTAGTTTGGCCTCCTTGGTCTTGGTATTGGATCAAGCAACCAAGCTGTGGGCTCAAACATCACTGCAATTTGCCGTACCTGTACCGGTCACCGGTTTTTTAAACTGGTTCCTGATTTACAACCCAGGCGCTGCGTTTTCTTTTTTAGCTAGTAGCGGCGGTTGGCAACGCTGGTTCTTCACCATACTGGGTACTGCCGCAGCTATTTTCATGATTTGGTATTTACGACGCCATCAACACGAGACCTTACTCGCGTTTGCGATTAGCTTTATTTTGGGCGGTGCAGTCGGTAATGTTATTGATCGCCTGGTGTATGGCGCCGTCGTAGACTTCATTGATCTCCACTATGCGCAATGGCATTGGCCTGCATTCAATCTGGCCGATAGCGCCATTGTGTTCGGTGCAGTCCTGATTATTTGGGGTGAAATCCGCCCCAAAAGAGCACCAACCCCCACCTAATCTAGCCATTCTGCTAAAACCCGTTTAATCTTCGACTATGCAGTCACTTCTCAATAAAAAAATTGTTCTCGGCATCTCTGGTGGAATCGCGGCGTATAAATCCGCTGAACTCGCGCGCCTTCTAATGCAAGAGGGGGCAAGCGTTCAGGTCGTCATGACCGAGGCTGCAACCCAATTCATCACCCCCGTAACCATGCAGGCTTTAACTGGCAATCCCGTGTTTACCAATCAATGGGATGCGCGCATCAATAACAACATGGCCCACATTGAGCTATCGCGCGCCGCGGATGCGATTTTGATTGCGCCTGCTAGCGCTGATTTGATGGCCAAGTTATCCCTTGGTCTCGCCGATGATCTCCTCACCACCCTATGCCTCGCGCGGGACTGTCCTTTGCTCTTGGCGCCCGCGATGAACTTGCAGATGTGGCAACATCCGGCAACCGTCCGCAGCGCAGAGCGCTTGCGTAGTGATCGCGTTGAATTACTCGGACCCGCCAGCGGCGCTCAAGCCTGTGGCGAAGTCGGTATGGGTAGAATGCTCGAGCCCGCTGAAATCACCGAGCAGTTGATTGCCTTCTTCCAGAAAAAAGTATTGGCAGGTAAGCGCGTGTTAATCACTGCAGGCCCTACCTTTGAGGCAATTGATCCGGTACGGGGCATCACCAATCGTAGCTCCGGCAAGATGGGCTTTGCCATAGCTAGAGCCGCCCTAGAGGCAGGCGCGGAAGTACATTTAATCGCTGGCCCATGTGAGTTAGATACCCCTCTTCTTGCCACAGGAAAAATCCAGCGGACCGATGTAGTCTCTGCAAAAGACATGTATGAATCAGTGATGGCCTCGCCCAATTGCGATCTATTTTTTGGAGTTGCCGCAGTAGCTGACTGGGCCATTGCAAACCCATCCAAAGAAAAGATCAAGCGCCAAGGTAATGGTAAATCGACACCAAACATCGAGTTCGCCCCCAATCCTGATATTTTGCTGACCATGGCGCAGTCTGCCAAAAAGATGAAAGGCAAGCCACACCCCTACTGTGTTGGTTTTGCCGCTGAATCGACCAAGCTCGAAGAGCATGCCGATGAAAAGCGCAAGCGCAAAGGCATCCCCTTAATTGTTGGCAACATCGGTCCCGATACCTTTGGTAGCGACCTAAATCAACTGCTCCTCATTCATGAGCGGGGCAGCAAGAAATTAGCAAAAGCTCCGAAACTGCAGTTAGCCCGTCAACTCATTCAATTTGTTGCAACCCAACTCTAATAACACCATGCAAACACTGCAAGTCAAAATTCTCGATGAACGCATGCGCGATCAAATGCCGAGCTACGGCACCCCAGGCAGCGCCGGATTAGACCTGCGCGCTTGCATCGATGCCGCAATCGAGATTGCTCCCGGACAAACGGTATTGGTACCGACTGGCTTATCCATCTTTGTGGAAGATCCACGCTATGCCGCCCTCATCCTGCCCCGCTCGGGCCTTGGCCACAAACATGGGATTGTTTTAGGCAACCTCGTTGGCTTGATTGATTCCGATTACCAGGGGCAGCTCATGGTGAGCACGTGGAATCGCAGCAGCACGCCCTTTACTCTAGAACCCATGGAGCGCTTGGCACAACTTGTGATCGTTCCAATACAGCAGGTGGAGCTCAAGATCGTGGAGGAGTTCGCTGAAAGCAGTCGCGGGACAGGTGGGTTTGGAAGTACGGGTCGAGCCTGATCTTTCCAGAGCCCTATTCCAATTTAATTACTACCCGCCTATTAGGGCAATTGACAACTATTAACGATATGCGTTACTATTCGTTATGTCGATTAAAAGTTTTAAGTGCGCCGATACCGAAAAACTGTTTCATGGAAATCGGGTACGTCGATGGGTTTTAATTGAACGCTCAGCATTGCGTAAGTTAGAACAGTTGAATTGGTCTTTAGTCATTGATGACTTGCGCATTCCCCCTGGAAATCGATTGGAATCGCTTAAGGGGGCTCGTAAGGGGCAATACAGCATTCGTATAAACAATCAATGGCGTATTTGCTTTATTTGGACTGTTGATGGCGCTAAGAATGTTGAAATTGTGGATTACCACTAAAAAGAGGCACGTATGAGAACGATTGCACCCGTCTCGCCCGGCGAGATGTTAGAAGAAGAATTTTTAAAGCCACTAGGCCTCACCAAATATCGCCTAGCTAAAGATATCGGAGTACCTCCGCAACGTATTGGCGACATTGTTGCAGGAAAACGCTCCATTACCGCCGATACCGATCTGCGGCTCTGTAAATACTTTGGACTGAGTGATGGCTGGTGGCTAAGAGGGCAGGCAAGCTACGACACCGCAATTGCAAAGGGTAACTTGGCCGATGTTTTGAAACGTATTGAACCCTGCCAGCTACTTGCTGCCTAAGGCAAAAAAGATACGGGCAAAAAAAATACCAACCTTTCGGTTGGTATTTTTCATTACAAGGTAATTAACTTAGGAGTTAAATTTCTTCAGCAGGTGCTACATCGGTCTTGCTAGCTTTGCTTGGTGGAGTAGCCTGATGAATATCCAGCACTACCTTGCCATCCGCATCAATCCCGACCGCAACCGTACCGCCTTGCGCCAAGCGTCCAAAGAGCAATTCATCTGCAAGGGCTTTACGGACGGTGTCCTGAATAATGCGCTGCATTGGCCTTGCGCCCATTAGTGGATCAAAACCGTGTTTCGCTAGATGCGCTCTTAACTCAGGGCTGAAGGTAGCGTCGACTTTCTTCTCATGCAACTGCTCTTCGAGCTGCATTAAGAACTTGTCTACTACCCGCATGATGATGGTCTCATCCAGTGCTTTAAAGGACACAATCGCATCTAAGCGGTTACGGAACTCCGGCGTGAAGAATTTCTTGATATCCGCCATCTCATCGCCAGACTCGCGTGCATTGGTAAAGCCAATGACCGACTTTTGCATGGCCTCAGCACCGGCATTAGTTGTCATGATGATGATGACGTTACGGAAATCGGTCTTACGGCCATTGTTATCCGTCAGCGTGCCGTGATCCATCACCTGCAACAGAATATTGAAAATATCCGGATGGGCTTTTTCAACCTCGTCGAGCAACAAGACACAATGGGGTTTTTTATTGACTGCCTCGGTTAACAAGCCGCCCTGGTCAAAACCAACATAGCCTGGAGGTGCGCCAATCAAACGGCTTACCGCATGGCGCTCCATGTACTCCGACATATCAAAGCGAAGTAACTCAATGCCGAGGATGTAAGCCAGTTGTTTTGCAACCTCCGTCTTACCGACACCAGTTGGGCCCGAGAACAAAAAGGAGCCAATGGGACGATCAATCTTGCCAAGGCCTGCGCGCGTCATCTTAATCGCGCTAGCCAATGCTTCGATCGCTGGATCCTGACCAAAGACGACGCTCTTAATGTCGCGATCCAAGGTTTGCAACTTACTGCGGTCGTCGACGGTGACCGATTGCGGCGGTATGCGGGCAATCTTAGCCACGATCTCCTCAATCTCAGGACGGCCAATGGTTTTCTTCTGCTTTGATTTGGGCAATATGCGCTGGGCAGCGCCTGCCTCGTCAATCACATCAATTGCTTTATCGGGCAAATGGCGATCATTGATATAGCGTGAAGACAATTCTGCTGCAGCCACTAAAGCAGCTGAAGCGTACTTCACGCTGTGATGCTCTTCAAAGCGTGATTTGAGACCACGCAAGATTTGCACCGTCTGATCAACCGTTGGCTCGACCACATCGACCTTTTGAAAGCGGCGCGCCAGTGCAGCATCCTTTTCAAAAATGCTACGGTA
>CALRRC020000069.1:0-5358 GCA_943370515.1 Erythrobacter sanguineus
TTAGGTCGTGCTCAACTACATAGGTGCCTTTTCCTTGGCGCCGCGTAACAATGCCATCTGCTACGAGCTCATCCACTGCTTTTCGCAGGGTGCCAATTGATACATCTAACTCTTTTGCAAAATCTTTTTCAGCAGGCAGAGCCTGCCCCATCGGAAAACGGCCCCTGACCAGATCTTCGGTGATTTTTTGTTTCACCTCTTGATAGGCGGTCAGGGACTTCATACGTTGACTACTTATGCAGATTCATACAAACGGGTCATCACAAACTCACGGTGACCCAATATTTCAGCTGCAGTTAATTCGCCGTTTGCAGTGCGCAACAGGGAATCGATGAGCTTTTCACCAGCCGAATCCAGCGTTTCCTCGCGGCGCAACAAGCCAGATACATCCACATCAATGTGCTCTGACATAAGACGTACTGTTCTTGGATTGGCGCATAACTTGATAACGGGAAGGATTGCATTGCCAATCACATTACCCTGTCCAGTTGGGAAGAGATGGGCAGCAAATCCAGAAGCTGCGCACAAGGTCACCATTTCAGCCGCAGCGGATGAGGAGTCCATAAAGTGCAGACCTGGGATGGTAGGCGTTTCTGCCTTATCAAGTACCCCATCCACAACGCATTTCTTACCAATTTTCTGGATGTTACCTAACGCTTTTTCTTCAATCGTAGTCAAGCCGCCAGCACTGTTGCCTTTGGTTGGCTGCGAATCAGATAAATCGCTGGTTTTATTACGCTCAATCACACCTTGGTAACGGTCAAACATCTCGCGAAACTTCTTTTTGACCTCGGGAGTGCGGCAGCGAGCTTCGACTAAGTGCTCACCACCCGTTAATTCGGTTGTCTCACCAAACACCAATGTGGAGCCAATTTCATACAAGCGGTCAAATGCATTGCCTACTGCTGGATTTGAAGCGCAGCCGGAGGTTGTATCGGATTCACCGCATTTGGTTGAAACCCAGAGCTCTGACAAAGGAGCCGAAACACGCTGCTGCTTTGATGCATGCTTAACCATTTTGTAAGCAGATTTACTGGCTGCAGTGATGGTTGCCGTATCGCCATTACCGCTGATCCAAAAACCCTCAACTGGCTTTCCAGACGCCTTGATTCCTTCCACTACCTTGCCGGTCCACTGACTCTCAATACCAATCACCACCACTGCTGCCACGTTTGGGTTACAGCCAGCGCCAATCAGGGTGCGGAAATGGAGGTCCAAGTCAGCGCCGAATTGCAAACGGCCATAGGGGTGCGGTATTGCAATAGCGCCTTTAATATTATTGGCAACTGCCTCACAGGCTGCGTTTGATAAGTCATCTAAAGGCAGGATAACAACGTGATTGCGAATTCCCATGCGTCCGTTTTCACGGCGATAGCCCATAAATGTTGCTTCTTTTAAATTGATCATCTTTAATCTTTCCAAGTAAATAAGGTTGCAAAAACTGGATTACCAGCGCTTGGTCTTTACGTTTTGAACGTGGAGGTGCTCTCCTTTTTTGATAGGGGCAACTACTTTGCCAATATCCACTCCATATTTAATTACCGTATCACCCGCAACCAAGGGTTTTAATGCAATCTTGTGTCCGATTGGAATATCGCTTTCAGACTTAATGGTTAACGTAGTGTCGCCTTCCATTACCCAGCCAGTTAATTCTGTTCCAGCTTTAATGTTTTCGACTACCACTACACCAACAACATCTCCGGGCTCATGCACGACAAAGTGGATCATTTATTGCTCCTTAAAAATTGTTATATAAACTACTTCGCCCAATTCCGACGAATGCCGGATTGAATTTCTTCTAGCACTGCATCTGCAACCTCAATGCCTTCATCAAATGCATTTGCGCGCTGCTTAAAGCGGCGTTGCCCTGGCAATCGAACGCCCGCATCAGAGGCTAATGTCTTTAAAAAATCGCTCATGCGATTTGCAAACACCTGTCCACCAGCAAGGCCTGGATCAATGGTTAACAGTAACTGACCAATGCGGGGACGATTGCCTTGCGCATCAAAAAAGGAGTCGGCTTCATATGAAAAACGGCTACCCGACAATCCAACGACGAGCAACTCCACAATTAAAGCCAATAAAGCGCCTTTGTCGCCACCCATGGGAACCATCAAGCCCTTAAGGCCTTCATTCGGATTGGTGGTGGGTTTGCCGTCGATAGTTAAAGCCCAACCCTCTGGAATCGACTCACCCTTTTTTGCAGCGACGAGCAACTTGCCACGCGCTACAGCAGACAAGGACATATCAATCACAAGGGGATTTGCTTTAGCTACCGGAAATGCAGCCGCCAATGGATTGGTCCCAAAGATGGCTTTACTGCCGCCCGCCATTGGCATAGCCGCGGGGGTATTGCCAAAAAGTAAAGAGATATACCCAGCACGCGCAGCCGCTTCGGTGTAATGACCTGCGACACCAAAATGATGGCTATTGGTAACAGCTACCAGCCCTACGCCATTTTTGGAGGCTAAATTAACCGACAAATCGGTTGCCAGTTTTAAAGCTGGAAACGCAAGGCCATCGCATGCATCCACTAAGGCGGCGGCTGTTTTAAATCGCCTTACTCGTGGCCTTGCCTTTAACTCAATGCGGCCATTCATGGCATGCCCAGCATACTGCCCCACCCGAGCCAAGCCATGCGATGCTAAACCATCCGCCTCGGCTAAAGCCAAAAATTCGGCAGTTTCGATTGCTGCTTTACGGTCAATGCCGCTCGCTCGCAAACCAGATGACGCCAACTCAACAATCTGATCAAACGTCATCTTCATTTGCTGCTCCCCAAAAACTGAATTACCTCATCTGCAATCATTTGGCTAACGCGATCATTACTCTCGCTTGTCACTCCAGCAATATGTGGCGTTGCAATCAGGTTGCTTAATCCAGCAAAGTGAGAAAGGTCTGTCGCCGGCTCTTTTTCAAAAACGTCTAAGGCTGCGCCACCCAAGCGGCCAGAGCGCAAACGCTCGGCTAACGCTTTTTCATCCACAATGCCGCCGCGCGCCGTATTAATTAAGCAGGCACCGTGCTTCATCTTGTCTAAGGTTGCTGCAGAAAATAGACCGCGGGTTTCTGGCAAGAGAGGCAGATGTAAGGTAACGGCGTCACTGGAAGCCAATAAGGTATCCAGCGTTACCAGCGGGACGGCAGTGCCGCCAACGTCGATCGATTTACCAGAGAGCAAGGGATCATAAGCAAGGCATTTCAAACCAAAGGCAAGGGCCTTTTGCGCTGTTACACGGCCAATGCTGCCAAAGCCAACAACACCCAAGGTCTTGCCAGTGAATTCATGGTAGCCAGAAAAATGCGGACGTGGCCATTTACCATCTAAGGTTTGTACTGTTGCCGGCATAAAACCGCGCGTCAATGCCAGGGCCGTGCCAATGACATACTCTGCGACCGACTCCGCATTCGCACCCGTTGCGGGGATAACCTTTATATTGCGCTGGGCACAGGCAGGCAATTCAATATTCTCCAGGCCCACACCAAGACGACCCACTACTTTTAGCTTTGGTGCGCCATTTAAAAGCTCTTGATTGACTTGGGTCAAGTTACGAACAATGAGGGCATCAGAATGCTGCAATGCGGAAATTAATTCCGCACGTTGCTTATAGATCTCAGGCGCATAAATAACCTCATGGCTAGCACGGAGGGTTTCTAGGGCTTGACTTGTAATGAACTCGGAGATGAGAATAGATGACATATCTACATCATATAGATGATTTAGATGTCTTGCAATACCCAAGTCTTTTTTATGTTTTCCTTGTATCGTTTAAGAATTAAATTAAAAGTAGAAAAGAAGTGCCAAATACTACAAAAGTTTTTGGAATTTACATCAACAGGAGAGCCGCATGTTTATGAAGCAGATTTGTTTTATTAAAAGAAATGCCATCAAGCTGTTTGGTTTGATGCTAATTGCGGGCGTCAGTACGATGGCACAAGCCCAAAGCTGGCCAACAAAGCCAATCAAATTAATCATTCCGTTTGCTGCAGGTGGTACGACCGATATTTTGGGGCGCATCCTAGCCCAGCAAATGACTACCGTACTAGGTCAAAATGTGATCGTTGAAAATCGCGGCGGTGCCGGCGGCAATATCGGAGCGGAGGCAGTAGCACGATCCCCAGCAGATGGCTACACACTTCTATTAGCCTCTGGCAGCATGCTTACCGTAAACCCATACATGTATAAAAAGATGAGTATTAATTACGGAACAGACTTTTCGCCCATTACTACTCTTGCTAGTGGTCCGATGATTATTTCTGTCAATCCTAAGTTGGGCGTAAAGAACTTAAATGAGCTGATAGCCTTAGCAAAAACCAGAAATCTCAATTTCGGATCAGCCGGTATCGGCAGCCAGGTTCATTTGGCTGGAGAAAATTTCATTACAGCCGCAGGAATTAATGCCACCCATATTCCTTACAAGGGTGAGGCAGCAGCGCTAACCGATTTAATCGCCGGGCAAATTGATTTTTGCGCCTGTAACGTACCAGCATCAACCGGCTTCATTCGGAATGGCCAGATCCAAGCACTTGCGGTTACAAGCTCTAAACGCCTAGCCCAGCTTCCAAACATACCTACCGTTTCAGAGGCATCACTGCCAGGATTTGAAAATGTCGGTTGGTTTGCTTTAATGGCCCCATCCAATACACCAAAAATCATCCGAGAGAAGATTTATGATGCTGCGGTAAAAGCCGTCAAAACAGAAGCAATGCAGAAGAGCTTAGAAATTAATAGCCTCACTCCAGTTCTCAACACTACCAAAGAACTAGAGGCACAGATTGCATCTGAATCTGCAAAATGGGAAAAGGTGATTAAGGCACGCAACTTAACTGCCAATTAATCCTTGGAGATTAGCTTATCAAAGCCACGATGAACGTCGTGGCTTTTTTCTCATATAAGTGAGTTGAACATTAAGCAGTTATTTTTTAAAGAGTAAACAATGTCTACCAAAATAAAACGTGGGGCCGATGCATTGGTTGAATCGATGCAGACTGCCGGAGTAAGTAATATATTTACTCTATCTGGCAACCACATCATGCCTATTTTTGATGCTGTGTATGATCAGAAAATCAAATTGATCCATACCCGGCATGAGGCTGCGGCAGTTCATATGGCCGACTCATGGGCAAGGCTCACGGGAGAAATTGGTATTGCCATGGTTACCGGCGGTCCCGGTCATGCCAATGCGGTGTCTGCGCTCTACACTGCAGGGATGGCCGAGTCACCGCTTGTACTGCTGTCAGGTCATGCACCCATCAATCAAATGGGAATGGGAGCATTTCAAGAGATGGCGCAAGTTGATATTGCCGCCCCGCTAACAAAGGCATCCTGGGTTTGCAAAAGCGTATCCGAACTACCTA
>CALRRC020000070.1:0-5353 GCA_943370515.1 Erythrobacter sanguineus
TATAGGCACAACCCGATTGGGTAAGGGCGGTTTCGCTGTCTCCTTTTATGTGCGGCCGTAAAACGCAACATGTACAAAAGCAATAAGTGGCTACCTTTGTACCGCTTGCAAGTATGCTGTGTGGGCAGAGCTTGCTCGTGATCCCGTAGTGTTAACTACGATCTTTGTGCTGAAATATTCTTGTGTCAATTAGTAAGCAACTCTAATAGCGTCCTGTGAAGGATAGTGACCACAAGTCTCTGCTACTGCTTCAGAATTTCCATCCCTGCGAACACCAATGTCCAGGTTTAGGGCGATAAAACGACTGAGTATCGCAGCTCATATCAGTAGTGGTAAATGGCATACAGAAAGTATCTGCTGTCAGAGTTATTTAGCAAAACCTAATAAAAGAAGAATAAAAGTGGCAAAGAATATTAGATCTTTGTGGCTTTTGGCAAAAAGAGGTTGTCCATCCAAAAACTCTGACCATAAATTAAGTGTGCCCATTAACTTATAGGAGAAAACAATGAGCACATTAAACAGTTTAAAAATGGTTAATTCAAAAAAGCCAACTGCCGTACCACCAGTACTTCATCGTCGTAATAAATTGGCTACCAAAGTTTGGGAGCAAATCCAGTTAGCCAAAGCTATCAAAGAGGGCGGCACGTTTACTGTGAAGAAATTCAAAACAGTAAAAGACACAACTGGCGCACGTAAAAACATTGAACATGAAAAGCGCATTCGCCAGTGGTGGTTCGTTGCTGCTGACGGCAAGGTATGCCTTAACATTCGCTATGGCGCTAAGATCATTGAATTTGCCAAAGGCAAGACTGCAGTTGAGGTGAATACAGCAGATGATCTGATTAAGGCGTTAGAGATTATTAAGACTGCTGTAGAAGCTGGTGAGCTTGATGCTCAAATTGAAGCTGCAAGTGGGGCTGTACGTGCAGGCTTTGGCCGTTGATGTTTTGTCCTTTAAAAGGACATTTATATATGGGGCGCACCGCAAGGTAGCCCCATAGGTGGCGATAGCTGTCGCCACCGACCCAGCGAAGCCTAAGACGAATGTCCTGCACCAGCTGGTGCGCTTTAGGACAGAGACGACCATCATTTTCCAGCACCGCGTGGTGCACGTTTTGGAAAAGATGGGTGGGCTGAAGCCCTCATCGCAGAGGCGAGCCAGCTGGCAAAGAGCCGAATGCGACTTGATTAAAAGGCCCCGAGGGGCGCCTAGATAAATATAGATATGCGCTTTTATGAATTCAAACCTAACAAACCATTAACGCCGCAACAGTCTCGCATTAATTCACTGAAGCGAAGTGCCGAGATTGCCAAACAAGCAGTAGACTCAGAGCGCAAAGCGCAACAGATACAAAAGGCTCAAGCTACGATAAAAAAGCTAAGCACCCAAAAAATTGAGCCTTAACTACTTTTTCCCAACCCCACTTGATTTTTGACCACCCAATTAATTCAGTCGTTTGATTCAAAATCGGGGATTTTGACTGTCTTTAATTGAAATAACAATTACTTGATAGTTGTGATGGCTGACATAGTAAAAATGGTTTGTCCTTTAAAAGGACGGTCACTGTAAAGAATTTGAAAAATATGACCGTCTCAAATCGGCCATTAACAGACCTTCTGAAGTTGTTGAGCCGCCTCTTCCGCCAAGTCACTAGGTATTCAAGAGTTTATGGCAATACAGCAGCTATTTGAGTGACTAATCCATTTGACTTGTATGGAAAAGCTGTCAATGCGAAATAAAGGGAAATATGCTTTAATTAGTGAATGAGAAAAATCCTGATAATTCTAGCCCTGCTAGCTTTATCGATACAAACTTCCTATGCTACGGTCGCTGCTTACTGCCAAGAGGAGCAGGGCTCAGCCATGCATGTTGCCCATCACGAGCATGAAAAAGCCGCTGTTACTGTCTCGACTGGTGACTCTGTAGCCGCTGATTCCGATTGCGGAGTCTGCCATTTGGCGCACACGCCAGCCTTAAATTCGTCTTTTAGTGTTTCAATTACTGCCACTAACTTTCATTACGAAAGTTCTCAAGTGGAGTTTTTAGTCGATTTTTCTCCCACTCCACCAGAAAAACCCAATTGGATTTCTCTCGCCTAAGTTAGCGAGAGCATCAAACCAACCATCCTCTCGCTAACTCTGTTTTGTATAAACAAATGGAGTTTTTATGTCGCGAGATTATTCGGACGCAGTTTGTCGCTGTGTTATCCAACTTACAGGATTAATCTTCCTATTGGGGGCACCAATAGCGCTAGCCAATGGTGAGCGCAAAGGTGAATCAGCTTTAAAGTCTTTCTATGAGTCATCATGGCAGCGCCAGCCTGACTATAGATCCTATCAATACAAGGTAGAGGCAGCGCTTGCTAAGCAAAAAATTGCTAGCAGCCTTTTGGTGGGTCCCGCATCGGTAGAGGTGGCCCAAAAGACAGATAGAGCCAACAGTAATCAGGGTGCCAGTGAAAACATACTGGGCTTGGGTATTCCACTGTGGTTATGGAATGAGCGGTCAAGCTCAATAAATTTAGCCGATGCTGAATATAAAAAGCTCTTATCCCAATATTATCTTGCCCAATTAAGGATTGCGGCTGAAGTAAGAGATGCCTATTGGAATTACCAAAGATCAAAGATTGAGTCTGACTTGGCACTACGTCGATTTGAGAACGCAAAGACGTTGGCTATGGATGTTGAAAAAAGGTTTAAGGCCGGTGACTTATCCCGCGCCGATCTGCATCAGGCTAATGGTGCGCTCGCGTCCTCAGAAGCCTTTTTGGTCGAATCGCAAGCCAATGTAATTAATGCTGAGCAAAGGGTGCGCTCTCTATTAGGTAGTGAGAATCTAAAGAAAATTCAATTTGGTGACGCCGCTAAAAATATTGAGCCAGTGCCTAAGGTTCCTGAAAATTTATCGGGTCTAGATTCGAGCTTACCAATTGTTGCAGCGCTTGTTGATCAGTTGGAGGTAGCCAGAAAGGCGCTTGATTTGGCAAAGTCTCAAACTCGGGCCTCCCCGCAATTACAGATATTGACCACAAAGGGTCGTGAAGTCTACGGTGTTCCCTATCAGCAATCCGTTACCGTGGGCTTGAAAATACCTTTTGGATCGGAAGCTCGCAACACCAATAGATTGGCAAGTGCTACCGCTGAGATGGTCGATTCAGAGATTCGATTGTCTTATGAGCGCGAGTCTGCATTAAGTAATGTGGAATCAAATATGGCTTTAGTGAAGTCGGCACAAATGAAGCTTGGCGCCGCAGATAAGCGCTCTAACTTAGCCAATGAAACACGGCAATTTTTTGAAAAATCGTTCCGCTTCGGAGAAACAGACCTGCCTACCAGATTGCGCATTGAGATTGAAGCAGTAGACGCCAATCGACAAGCGGCAGTTGCAAAAATTAATTACGCAGTAGCCGTCTCAAATCTACGCCAGGCGCTTGGCCTGTTACCTGAATAAGTAAATTGATCCTATGAAATTATTTAAAAACTATACCCACTACTTGGTGCAGCTAATAGCTGTTTTAACTTTAGCAATCTCGCCTACATCGTATGCGGGGCCGGGACATGATCACGGTGACGAAAAACCAAATCAGCAGCAAGCCAAAACATTACCGCGTTTTTACGCTGAGTCTGATCTTTATGAACTTGTGGGGGTTATTCGAGACAAGCAAATAACGCTTTATCTAGATCGCTATGCAACTAATGAGGCAGTAAAAGGTGCCAACCTTGAGGTTGAGATTGATGGGGTAAAGATGGCTGTAAAGCCGCATGGTGATGGAGAGTATTTGATCGAGTTAAAAGACAAAATTAAAGATCAACCGACTCCAATTAGCATCACCATCAATGATGGCGGCGTGAACGATATTTTAGTTTCCACGATTGATTTAAGTCAGTTTGAAAATTCTTCAGTAATGAATTGGAAAACATGGTTAAAGCTATTGGTATTGATGTGCTTTGTTGCTGGAGTTGCTTATTGGTCTTATCGCAATAGGGAATTATTAAGAAGTCGTGCCATAAAAATCATCAATCAATTTAAGGAGCTGGCATGATGCGCAATTTAAGAGATCTCAGATTATTCGCATTTCTCATGGGCTTATCAGCTGCGTTATTTACCTTCAAAGTCTATGCTGGTCCAGGACATGATGACTCATCAGTACAGGTTCAGGGCGATGCTCCCAAAAGACAGGCCGATGGGAATCTTTTTGTTCCAAAACCTGCCCAAAGACAGTTGCATGTTATGACTGCCCCTGGTCAACCAGGTGAATATGCCAAAACCTATGACATAGCAGGTAAGGTCATCATGGATCCTAACTTTGGCGGCAAGGTTCAGGCCATTGTTGCAGGTCGAATTACTCCTGGGCCCAACGGCTTTCCATTACCGGGGCAAAAGGTCAATAAAGGTGACGTTCTAGCTTATGTAACCCCTGAAGCTGGTCCTGGAAAATCACGATCGCTTGCAGAGAGTCGGCTAAAGCGATTGCGTGAACTGAGCGATACAGTTCCTCGTAAAACAATTGAAGAGGCAGAGGCTGCAGTCGCTAATGAAGAATTAAGGGCTCCAGTTACTGGAATTATTTCTACTACAGGCATTGTCTCTGGCCAGGTAGTGCAAGAGAGAGATCTGATTTTCGAAGTAGTAAATCCTTCTAAGCTTTTAATTGAGGCGCTTGCCTATGATCCAAACTTGGCGAAAAACATTGCTGACGGCAAAGTTGAAGTCAATGGCAAGGTGATTAAGCTGTCTTATCTTGGTGGTGGTCAGACCCTACGCGAACAGGCTTTACCACTCACATTCTCTGCTAAAGCTGATGATTTGCAATATCTCCCTATAGGTCAGCCTATAAGGGTATTTGTAAACACCAATACCAAGGTCTTAGGTAACAAAGTCCCCACAAAATCGCTTGTTAAGAGCGGCTCAAACCAAACCATCGTATGGGTAAAAAGAAATCCGGAAACCTTTGAGCCTAGGGTGGTGGTTTATGAGCCCTTAGATGGTCAAAGTATTGTCATCACGAGCGGCATTAAAGATGGTGACCGAGTGGTTACTGATGGGTCATCTCTCATTAACCAGATTCGCTAAGGACAGAATATGTTTACCTGGTTATTAGACTTTAGTTTAAAAAATCGAATGATGGTGATTTTGCTTAGCCTGATTGCTATGGGCTATGGGCTCTTTACCTTAAGCAAAATGCCTGTTGATGTATTTCCTGATTTAAATAAACCTACTGTCACCATCATGACTGAGGCTGGTGGTATGGCCTCTGAAGAGGTTGAGCAGCTCATCACCTTCCCATTAGAAACCGCTATGAATGGTTTGCCAGGTGTTGAAGCCATTCGTTCGGTATCTAGCGCAGGCCTC
>CALRRC020000071.1:0-5327 GCA_943370515.1 Erythrobacter sanguineus
TCACTTCACGAATCTTGTCAGGGTGAATCTTGAATGACACCATGCGCGGCGCATGCTCGGACAGTTCGGTGCGGATCGTGCCCATGGCCGATTGCATTTCACTCAAAATGTGCAGGCGACCTTCTTTGGCTTGTGCCAATGCCACTTGCATGATTTCTTTGGTGATGCCTTGTACCTTAATATCCATCTGCAGCGCAGTAATACCATTGGCTGTTCCAGCCACCTTAAAGTCCATATCGCCAAGGTGATCTTCGTCGCCCAAGATGTCGGTCAATACTGCAAAGCGATTGCCATCCAAAATCAGGCCCATCGCTACGCCGGCAACGTGTGCTTTTACAGGTACGCCAGCATCCATCAGCGCCAAGCAGCCGCCGCAAACGGAGGCCATGGATGAGGAACCATTGGACTCGGTAATTTCAGAAACAACCCGAATACTGTAAGCAAAATCTTCTGGGCTTGGCAGTACTGGAATCAAGGCACGCTTGGCTAAACGACCATGGCCGATTTCACGGCGCTTGGGTGTGCCAACGCGGCCGGTTTCGCCAGTAGCAAACGGAGGCATGTTGTAGTGGAACATGAAGCGATCGCGGTACTCGCCTTCCAGTGCATCAATGATTTGCTCGTCACGGGCAGTACCCAAAGTAGCAATCACCAAAGCCTGGGTCTCACCACGGGTAAATAAGGCAGAGCCGTGAGTACGTGGCAACACGCCATTGCGAATTTCAATCGGACGAACGGTGCGCGTATCGCGACCATCAATCCGTGGCTCGCCATTCAAAATTTGGCTACGCACAATCTTCGCTTCGATATCAAACAGAATATTGCCAACTGCCACTTCATCGACTGCGCCATCGGCAGCCAGTTTTGCCATTACTTCTTTGGTAATGGCTTTGAGTTTGTCTGAGCGTGCCTGTTTTTGGCGAAGCTGATATGCCTCACGTAAAGGACCATCGGCTAATGCTGTTACCTTCGCAATCAAAGGCTCGTCTTTTGGCTCAGCAGACCAATCCCATTCAGGTTTACCAGCATCGCGCACCAAATCTTGAATCGCATTGATCGCGGTCTGCATTTGCTCATGGCCATACACTACGGCGCCAAGCATGATGTCTTCTGGTAATTGCTGCGCTTCCGATTCCACCATTAATACAGCGGCTTGGGTACCAGCAACAATTAAATCCATCTGGCTTGTTAACTGCTCAGAGCGGGTTGGGTTCAGCAAATACTGGCCATCACGGTAACCCACGCGAGCGGCGCCAACCGGGCCGTTAAATGGAATGCCCGATACTGCTAAGGCAGCCGATGCGGCAATCAAGGCTGGAATATCAGCAGGCACATCGGGATTAATCGACAGCACATGTACAACTACCTGAACTTCGTTCAAAAAGCCTTCTGGAAACAAAGGACGTAGCGGACGGTCAATCAAGCGGGACGTCAAGGTCTCGCCTTCGGATGGACGGCCTTCGCGACGGAAGAAGCCGCCTGGGATCTTACCGGCAGCATAGGTCTTCTCAATGTAGTCGACTGTTAATGGGAAGAAGTTTTGTCCTGCTTTAGCAGAGCGGGCTGCAACAACAGTACCCATTACAACGGTGTCATCGACGTTCACAATCACAGCGCCGCCGGACTGACGGGCGATTTCGCCCGTTTCCATCGTTACCTGGTGATTGCCCCATTGAAAACTTTTAACTACTTTTTTAAACATGGTCATTTTGATCTTTTCCAATTAAGTTCACACCGCATTCACATGAATGCCAGGTGCGTTTGTTACTTGCGTCGCAGATAAATCAGCGCTACGACACCACTGGAGCGATTACAGATTACAAGGGATGCCATTCCAGGGAGGCACTGAGCATATGAGCCCAGAAACTCATTGGAATGACACGATCCCCTAAACGGGTAATCTAAAAACGCTCAAAAAATATGCCATCTACCCAAGACTGAATCACGAATGAGTCACCCTCAAGGCAAGATGGCATGGCGATACGGATACGATTTACTTACGGAGACCTAATTTCTCGATCAATGTGCGATAGCGTGCCAAATCCTTGCCTTTGAGGTAATCCAAAAGGCGGCGGCGGCGTGAAACCATCTTCAACAAGCCACGACGGCTGTGATGGTCTTTAGCGTTAGCCTTGAAATGGGGGGTTAGTTCATTGATGCGGGCGGTCAGCAATGCAACCTGTACTTCTGGACTACCCGTATCGTTTGCGCTACGCGCGTTGTCTTTGACGATTTCCGCCGTTTTGATATCAGCAACTGCCATTTTCTACTCCTAACTTGCGAACACAAGAGCTTTCACCCTAAATTGTGTCGTGCGATTAATTAAACAAATAAATACAAAAAAGCTTTATAAATCAAAGCCCTCGAATTGTAGCAGAGATCTGAGGGCGAAAGGGGCAACCTTCATTTCCCTGCGAACAGATCAATTAAAATAAACCCAATAAAAACAATGCGTTAGCTATTTTCCAGGGGCGAAATCCTCACTCACGGCGCCATTTGGGCATTTAACTTCACTTGCCGTGGATCGTGCAGCTTGTTTAAGGCCGATAAGTAGGCCTTGGCCGAAGCAGCGATGATATCGGGGTCGGTGCCAACGCCGTTCACAATCCGTCCGCCTTTAGCTAAGCGCACGGTGACCTCGCCCTGGGACTGAGTTCCCGACGTAATCGCATTGACGGAGTAAAGCAACTGCTCCGCCCCGCTTTTCGCCATCGCTTCAATGGCATTCAGACTGGCATCCACCGGGCCATTGCCTTCGGCCGTGGAGGTGATCTTCTCACCGCCCATATGAAAGACCACCTGAGAGCTCGGACGCTTACCCGTCTCTGAGTGCTGACTCAAGGAAACAAAGCGATAAAACTCGCTCTCTTCAGCCGAGGCAGAACCGCTGGTAATGGAAATAATGTCCTCATCAAAGATTTCCGACTTTTGGTCTGCCAAAGCTTTAAAGCGCGAGAATGCATCGTTCAGCTCTTCCTCGGTCTCGACCGTGATCCCCAGTTCCTGCAAGCGCTGCTTAAAAGCGTTCCGGCCCGATAACTTACCGAGCACAATTTTATTTGCGGACCAGCCCACATCTTCAGCGCGCATGATTTCATAGGTATCGCGGGCTTTCAGAACCCCGTCCTGATGAATGCCAGATGCGTGGGCAAACGCATTGGCGCCCACTACTGCTTTATTAGGCTGCACCACAAAACCGGTGATTTGCGAAACCAACTTCGACGCCGGCACGATTTGCGTCGCATCAATGCCCACGCTTAAATCAAAATAATCCTTGCGGGTCCGAAGCGCCATCACAATCTCTTCGAGGGCAGTATTGCCGGCACGCTCACCTAGACCGTTGATGGTGCACTCCACTTGCCGCGCTCCACCGATCTTGACGCCGGCCAAGGAGTTGGCCACGCCCATACCCAAATCGTTGTGGCAATGAACCGACCAAATGGCTTTATCCGAATTCGGAATGCGGGCACGTAAGGTGTGGATGAACTCGCCGTAGAGCTCTGGAACGGCATAGCCAACGGTATCCGGCACGTTAATCGTGGTTGCGCCTTCGGCAATGACTGCTTCGAGTACGCGGCATAAAAAATCCACATCCGAGCGATAGCCATCTTCAGGCGAGAACTCAATGTCAGCTGCTAAATTGCGGGCAAAGCGAATCGATTTTTTGGCCTGCTCAAACACTTGGTCAGGCGTCATGCGCAACTTCTTTTCCATGTGTAATGCGCTGGTTGCCAAAAACACATGGATGCGTTTTGCATTGGCTGCCTTAAGAGCATCCGATGCGCGGGTAATGTCGTTTTCATTGGCGCGGGCCAAGGAACACACAATCGAATCCTTCACTGCAGCCGCTACCGCTGAAATGGCATCAAAGTCACCTTCGGAGCTTGCTGCAAAGCCTGCTTCAATCACATCCACTTTAAGTCGCTCGAGTTGACGGGCAATGCGGACCTTTTCGTCTTTGGTCATGGATGCGCCTGGCGATTGTTCGCCATCACGCAAGGTGGTGTCAAAAATAATTAATTTATCGGTCATCACTGCTCTCCAATCCACTGCAATTATTTAAAAAGGGTACGCCAATATATGTACTGCACAATCCAAAACAAAAACCCCAGCAAATTTGCTGGGGCCGGTAAGTCTGCTTGATGATTTACTGCACTTGCATCACCTAAGCGTTACCCGCCCCGAGCCGAAGGCTCAGTGCTAGAAGAAGTAGCTTAATTGCGTGCGGTTTATTCATTGCCATGAATCTAATATACCTTAAATACCTATTTAGGTCAGCTTACGACCAGTAAACCGTTCCCAGCCCCAAATCACATAACCTGAAATGGCATAAATCACGAAGATACCGAACAAGGTTAAGGGCGGGTTGGACGAAATCAGCACAAAGGTCAAAATCATCAAGACCATTACGCCGAAAGGAACGCGATAACGGATATCCAAAGCCTTGCCACTATAAAAACGGGCATTGGAGACCATGGTTAAGCCAGCATAAATGGTGATGAAAAAGGTAACCCATGGAATTGCGCTGTCACGCACAGGTAACTTATTGTCGGCAGCAAGCCAAATAAATCCGGCGATTAATGCGCCTGCCGCTGGACTGGGTAAGCCTTGAAAAAACTTTTTATCGACGACACCCGTATTGATGTTGAAACGCGCCAAGCGCAAAGCAGCACCCGCGCAATAAGTAAATGCAGCCAACCAGCCCCATTTACCAAAATCTTTGAGAACCCACTCATACGCAACTAATGCAGGAGCAACACCGAAGGACACCATGTCAGCCAAGGAATCGTATTGCTCGCCAAACGCGCTTTGCGTATTGGTCATCCGCGCAATCCGGCCGTCCATGCCATCTAAGACCAGGGATGCAAAGATAGCGATTGCCGCGGCTTCAAACTGATGATTCATGGCCTGAACGATGGCAAAGAAGCCGCAAAACAGGGCCGCCGTTGTAAACGCATTGGGTAATAGATAAATGCCCTTGTTGCGGGCACGGGGCTTATCTACTTCAAATTCCTCGACCTCAAAATCAACGGAGTCATCAGACTGGTCCTGTGCATCAGCGCGATTACGCCCGCGTGCAATGCGCGTGCGATCAAGGCGATTACGACGACGAAATGGAGTCAATGCGCTTCCTATTTACTGAAGTAAATCAGGTAAATCAATCAAGACCCGGTAGGCGAGCCAAAGCTGTTCTAGTTGCAGAAACCTTTTCGCCCACACTGACTAAAGGCTCAGCCGTTAAAGGCAAATATACATCGACTCGCGATCCAAAGCGAATGAAGCCATAACGGGATCCCCGTTTGACGTGCTCACCTACATGGATGTAG
>CALRRC020000072.1:0-5322 GCA_943370515.1 Erythrobacter sanguineus
AACGCTTCGGACTTTAAGCCGGCGTTCACCACCACGAAATTATGATCAATGCGAAGGACTTCAGCCGAGATAACTTGGCCGGTCTTCATATTCGATCGGGTTAGGGATTCTTCAAATAATTCTGCAAAAGATTCAGACATGTATATTCACTTTGTGCCGCCAGAAGGCCTGACGGGTTAGATTAAACACGTTCGATGAAACACGCATGATTAGAAATTGCGTTGTAGCGTTTCACGAACACCAATACAGCAACTGCATACTACTTTTACGACTGGCTTGATATCGAAGACCGATACCAGCTTATTACTTGGCTTACTGCTTGATCAATCGATAATTCCGACGTATCGAGCATTTTTGCCCCTTCAGCCACTATTAATGGTGCGCTCCCACGACTACTGTCCCGTGCATCGCGCGCCGTTAAATCATGCAACAAGTCGGACATATTAGCAGAAATTCCCTTAGCGATCAATTGCTTATATCGCCGTTCTGCGCGAGCAGCAACGCTGGCCGTGAGGAACACCTTAAGCCCAGCATCCGGGAAAAGAACGCTCGCCATGTCCCTACCATCGGCCACTAGGCCTGGATTCTGCCGAAAACCGTGCTGTAAGCGCACTAATGCCTGCCGAACCTCGGGGTGAACGGCCAATTCAGAGGCCCTGCGCCCGATCTTTTCGGCCCGAATCAGGTCAGAAACATCCTCATTGCCGAGCATAATCTGCCCATCTTGAAAGGAAATTGGCATGGAGGTGGCTATTTTGCTTAAAAAATAGGCATTTTCAGTAGAAACCCCCTCCCGCTCACTTGCCAAAGCCACTAAGCGATACAGGGCGCCACTATCTAAATAATGGAATCCCAATGCTTTTGCCACCAAAGCCGCAACCGTACCCTTGCCTGAGGCGGTAGGACCATCGATCGCAATGACGGGTGGCTTGCTGGACTCACTCATGCGTAATTAAGCAGAAATCTGAGCAATCTGCGCAAACTCAGCAAAGTAGTGTGGGAAGGTTTTGGCAACGCAATTGGGATCATTAATCAATATCGGATTAGGGCCAAAAGCAGCCAAGGAAAAACACATGGCCATGCGGTGATCATCGTAGGTATCAATCCCATCGGCTGGGGTTTGCCAGGCAAGGGGTGGACGGATCACCAAATAGTCTGAACCCGCTTCGATGCTAGCGCCTACTTTTTGCAACTCGGTTGCCATTGCCGCAATCCGGTCAGTCTCTTTGACGCGCCAACTTGCAATCCCATTTAAACGGGTCTCACCGGTTGCAAATAGCGCAACAATTGCCAATGTCATCGCCGCATCGGGAATGGCCGTGCAATCGATGGTGATGCCGTGCAAGGTTCCGCTCGCTGGCTTAGACGCCTCAATCCAATCATTGCCTTTGGTGATGCTTGCGCCCATTTGCGCCAAGGCATCCGCAAACGCAACATCGCCCTGAATGCTATCGCGCCCAACACCCAAGACGCGAACCGGGCCTGTACCAATCGCTCCCGCGGCTAAAAAATAAGAGGCAGATGAGGCATCGCCCTCTACCAATAAGTTTTTAGGGCTGCGATAAACAGACTCACCGTTTTGCAATGCAGGCTGCGCTGGAATCACAAAGGTTTGTGCATCAGGGCTATCAACATGAACACCAAAGCGTGCCATCAGCTTGAGTGTGATTTCAATATAAGGTCGTGAAATTAATTCCCCAATAACTTCAATCCGAATCGCTTCTTTTGCAAGCAAAGGTAAAGCCATCAGCAGGGCTGTCAAAAATTGACTCGATACATCACCCCGAATACGAACGACTTCTGGGATCGATATGGTCGATGTATGGATTTGAATCGGGGGGTAACCCTCTTCCCCGAGGTAACTGATCACGGCACCAATTTGACGTAAGCCATCGACTAAATCTCGAATGGGTCTTTCGTGCATGCGCGCTACGCCCGACAGGCGGTAGTCGCCTTGCTGCATCACCAGTGCGGCAGTCAGCGGACGAATAGCAGTGCCAGCGTTACCCATAAATAAATCCGCTTGGCGAATCGGGAAATGACCACCACTTCCGGTAACCAAGCAGGTGGTCTCATCCTGGTCTTCAACCGCTAAACCGAGCTGCCGCAATGCGGCGCGCATGATTTGGGTGTCATCCGCATCCAATAAATTACTGAGCGTCGTTTGACCAGAGGCCAGCGCGGCAAGCAATAAGCTGCGGTTGGAAATGCTCTTTGAACCAGGTAGGGTTATTTGGCCTTGCGCCCGTTTAAATGGGCCAATCGTAATTTGCTCTACTCGGCCACCCTGCTGACTCATTTAGAACTATCCCATTCTTGGCGCGCCTTACTGGCTTTTGCAAATACTCTTTCCAATCCAGCAGCATCTTCATTGGCAATTAGTTCCCGCAAGTGGCTAGCGACTGATAAGTATTGATCCATTTCTTTCAGAATTGCAGTCCGATTGGCTAGGCAAATATCACGCCACATTTCTGGGCTAGAGGCAGCAATGCGGGTGAAGTCCCGAAACCCCGCACCCGCATGCTGCAGTTTTTCTTGCGCGTCTTCAGAATTCATCACGCTCACCATGAGGGCATACGAGAGAACGTGCGGCAGGTGCGATACAGCTGCAAAAATCGCATCGTGCTGAACGGCACCGATCTTACGTACCCGAGCGCCGGTTGATTCCCAAAACTGCGTCATGAGTTCGACATCGGCCTTGGCATTTTCTTGCAGCTGACAAATGATGGTTTGTTTATCTTCAAACAAATCAGCCTTCGCTGCTGCAGCGCCATGCTGTGCCCCGCCCGCAATCGGGTGAGCCGGCACAAACTGGCAGGCTTTTTTTCCTAATACTTCTTTGGCCGCCAAAATCACATCACTCTTGGTGCTGCCCGCATCCGTCATTAAGGTATGTGGCTCTAAAAAAGGCTCGAGGGCAGTAAATGTGGCGCGCATTTGCGCAACGGGAACACACAGCACAATGACCTGCGATTGTTTTGCAGCCTCTTCTAAGGTGAGGACACCATCAATAGCGCCCATAGCGATGGCCTGATCTAGATTGGCTTTACTGCGGCCCACGCCATATACCGCATCGACTACGCCTGCACGTTTTAGTGCGAGACCGAGCGAGGCGCCAATGAGACCAACGCCCACAATGGTCACGTTACCAAAGCGGGGGGATTTAGATTGAGTCATGAATAAATAATGTGCTTAGTTTTTGCTTAGTGTGAGCTTGGTGTGTACGTAGTGCTACTTAAAATTAGGTCGACTGCAAAATGGCGCGCAGAGCTTGAATAAATGCAGCATTCTCTTCGGGCAGGCCAATCGAGATGCGCAGCCACTCCGGCAAGCCGTAATTGCCCACTGGCCGAACAATAATGCCGCGCTTGAGTAGCTCTAAGTTGATACGCGCACCTGCACTTGCATCATCGCCCACCTTGACTAAAACAAAGTTACCAGCGGAGGGCAAGAATCGGAGTCCGAGCTCTTTAAATGCATCAGTTAATTGAGCGTATCCGGCTTGATTTAATTCAAAGCCAGCTTGTAAAAAAGCATCGTCCTGAAAGGCGGCAATGGCTGCTGCTTGGGCAAGGCTATTGACGTTAAACGGCTGTCGAATGCGATTAAGCAAATCAGTCAGCCCGGGTTGAGCAACCCCATAACCAATCCGCAGACCGGCCAAACCATAGGCCTTAGAAAAACTACGCGAGAGAATCATATTGGGATAGCGCTTAACCCAGGCAATCGCATCGTAGCGCTGCTCTGGCGTTAAATATTCGTTGTACGCTTCATCTAGCACCACAACCACATTGCTTGGCACTTGAGATAAAAAAGATTCAATTTCTTTAGGCTCTAAGTAGCTACCAGTGGGATTATTTGGATTGGCTACAAACACCAGCTTGGCTTTATTGCCGGCTTGCTTGATCGCTGCCAGCATCGCCGGTAAATCATGGCCGTATTGCGGTGTTGGCGCCACCTCAACCGCTACAGCGCCAACCGCCTGAGTAGCAAGTGGATAAACCGCAAACGCATGCTTTGAAAAAATGATTTCATCGCCGGCTTGTGCAACGGCTCTCGCAGTCAACTCCAAAATATCATTGCTTCCGTTGCCCAGGGTGATCCAGTCGGCAGGAACACCGAGGCGATCCGATAACACTTTCTTGAGTTCGAAGCCATTGGAGTCCGGATAACGACCAAGGTCACTTGCAGCACGCAGCATTGCTTCTTGCGCTGACCTCGGCATACCGAGCGGATTTTCATTGGAGGCAAGCTTCACAATCTTGCTCTCGTCAAGGCCGTATTCGCGCGCTACTTCACTGATCGGCCTGCCGCCAACATAGGGTGCAATCGCTTGAATGTGTTTAAGACCCAGTGGCGTGCTCATCGTTAACCCAATGCGCGTGGGTAGGAACCCAGTTTTTTGTAAAAGGCAGCTGTGCCTTGCAGCTCTGCCAATGCTTTGGCCACATTGACATCGTCTGCATGACCAGCGACATCAATATAAAAGTGGTATTCCCAAGTACCTTTGCGCGCCGGACGCGATTCAAAACGCGTCATTGAAACGCCATGCTTGGCCAAGGGCGCCAATAAAGAATAGACGGCACCGGGCTTGTTTGCGACCGATAGGACCAGTGCAGTTTGATCATTGCCAGTAGGCTGGCATTGGTAATTTCCCACCACCACAAAACGCGTGCGATTGTGTGGATCATCTTGAATCTGACTGGCGACTGCTTGTAAACCGTATGCCACTTGCGCTGGATCACCCGCAATTGCGGCAACGGAGGGATCGGCGGCCGCCATGCGGGCTGCCTCTGCATTGCTACTAACCGCTTGACGCTCTAACTGCGGAGCATGCACGCTAAGCCATTGTTGGCACTGAGCCAAAGCCTGTGCATGCGCGCACACCGTTGTTACACCATCCAAGTTTCCGGATTTTGTTAGCAGGTGATGTCGAATCGATAAAACCACTTCACCGCTAATGTGCAATGGGGAATCGAGTAGCAAATCGAGCGTGCGCGAAACCGCACCCTCACTGGAGTTTTCAACCGGCACAATACCAAATTGCGCAGCGCCCTTTTCAACCGATTTGAATACTTCATCCAAACTGGCGCACGGCAATCCGCTAATCGATTGACCAAAATAACTTTGCGCAGCTAATTCTGAAAAGGTTCCCACTGGCCCCAAGTATGCAATCGTTTGCCTAGCCTCTAAAGCGCGGCAAGCTGACATCACTTCCCGCCAAATGGCTGCAATGCCATCGTTTTGCAAAGGGCCTTGATTGAGTTTAATTAAATTCGCGACGACCTGACGCTCGCGCTCAGGGCGAAAGACCGGCGATAC
>CALRRC020000073.1:0-5310 GCA_943370515.1 Erythrobacter sanguineus
TAATTGCTCAGCATCCCCTCGCCAATCGCTCCGACAGCCGCTTGCTGGAAGTGGCTGTGGATGGCTTACATGACCGAGCATTTGTCGATATCAGCCAAATTGCCAAGGCAGGCGATTTATTTATCTTCAATGATACGAAGGTAATCCCGGCAAGGCTATATGGTCAGAAAGAAACCGGGGGACAAGTTGAACTCCTAATTGAGCGCATCACCGGCGAAAACCGAGCCTGGGTGCAAATAAGGGCCTCAAAGACACCCAAAGTCGGCAGCCGAATCACCATTCAGAATAAGCTTGGTGAGCAAATTGATGTTGAGATCTTGCAACGCATGGATCGCTTTTATGAAATTGCTTTTGAGCAAAACGTATTGGAATTACTCGATCGATTTGGTGAACTGCCCCTGCCGCACTACATTGAACACCAAGCGGATCGCGACGATGCCGAGCGCTACCAAACTGTTTTGGCAAGCAACCCCGGCGCAGTAGCAGCGCCTACTGCAGGCCTGCACTTTGATGATTTGGTTTTGGGGCAGCTGGCTAACAATGGGGTGGAACGAGCGACCATCACTTTGCACGTTGGCGCGGGTACCTTCACCCCGGTTCACTCCGAAGATTTAAGTCAGCACCAAATGCATCATGAGTGGTACAGCATCCCCGCAAAAACCATCGAGGCGATTGCCCAAACCAAACAAAGGGGTGGACGCGTGATTGCCGTTGGTACCACCAGCTTGCGCACACTGGAGAGCTATGCCCTGAATCAAGCGCTAACAGGGGATACCAATTTATTTATTACCCCTGGTTTTGAATTTAAGATGGTGGACGCCTTGGTAACCAACTTCCACCTACCTAAGTCCACTTTACTCATGCTGGTCAGCGCCTTTGCCGGCATGGATGCCATTCGGGAGGCCTATCGGCATGCGATTGCGGAGCGTTACCGCTTTTTCAGTTATGGTGATGCCATGTTCCTGAATCGATCCGCTTAAACTAGCCTAATGACGTCACCCATTCAATTTGAGTTAATCAAGCGTGATTCGCAAAGCTTGGCGCGACTCGGCAGACTTGATCTACCCCACGGCAGTGTGCAAACACCCATCTTTATGCCAGTCGGGACCTACGGCACGGTGAAGGCCATGACCCCGCGCGATCTTGAAGAAGCCAAGGCGCAAATTATTTTGGGTAACACCTTTCATTTGTGGCTGCGACCTGGGCTCGATGTCATTGCGAAGCACGGCGGACTGCATCGCTTTATGGCGTGGGATAAACCCATCTTGACCGATTCGGGCGGCTTTCAGGTGTTTAGCCTGGGCGCGCTGCGAAAAATTTCAGAGGATGGTGTGACCTTTGCCTCACCCATTAATGGTGATAAGTTGTTTATGTCTCCCGAAGTTTCGATGGAGATTCAGGCGGTGCTCAATAGTGACATTGCCATGCAATTCGATGAGTGCACTCCCTACGAGACGCACGGTCAGGCCACCACCGAAAAAGCGGCGCGGCAATCCCTTGAGCTATCACTGCGCTGGGGCGCCCGCTCACTCAAACGTTTTCGGGAGCTAAAAACCGGCAATGGGCTCTTTGGTATTGTGCAGGGCGGGATGTTTGAGTCCTTGCGTGAAGCCTCCTTGGCCGAAGTAAGTCAGCAGGGATTTGACGGCATTGCGATTGGCGGCCTCTCGGTTGGGGAACCGAAACCCGAATTTGAGCGGATTTTGGCCTTTACCGCCCCCAAGCTTCCAGAAAAAGCCCCTCACTATTTGATGGGTGTTGGCACCCCTGAAGACCTGATGCTCGGGGTTAGCAATGGCATCGACATGTTTGATTGCGTGATGCCCACCCGAAATGCCCGCAATGGCTGGCTATTTACCCGCTTTGGCGATTTGAAGCTGCGCAACAGCGGCTATAAGGACGATGATCGCCCAGTAGACCCAACTTGCACCTGCTATACCTGCCAGCGCTTTACCCGGTCCTATCTGAATCACCTGCAAAAAGCCAATGAAATTCTGGGGGCACAGCTCAATACCATCCACAATTTGTCCTACTACATAGGGCTAATGACTGAAATCCGGGAAGCCCTGGCAAAGGACCGCTTTAGCGCCTACCGCGAGCAGTTTTATGCCGATCGGCAACGAGGCGTGGAGCCAGGCCAGGATTAGGCTTCAAATCCCCCAAGCGGTTTAGAATTGCACCTTAGCCGATCTTTCTGGCTTATTAATTAGGGTTCTATATGGAGGCTTTGAATATGTGGATTAGTAATGCATTTGCTCAAACTGGCACAGGCGCGGATAGCGGTGGCCTAATGGGTTTCTTGCCCATCCTTTTGATGTTTGTGGTGCTGTACTTCATCATGATTCGCCCACAAATGAAGCGTCAAAAAGAAACGCGCCTCATGCTCGAAGCATTGGCGGTTGGCGACGAAGTCATTACCATCGGCGGAATTCTTGGCAAAGTCACTGCAATGAAAGACCAAAACGTGACCGTTGAAATTGCAGCGGGCACCGAAGTGATCATGCAAAAAGGTGCTATCACCATGGTTTTACCCAAGGGTAGCCTCAAAGCTGCTTAAGCTCATTTTCAGTATTAGCGCCATCGAGACACTATGAACCGTTACCCGCTCTGGAAGTACCTTGTAATTGGTGTTGCGCTCCTGATTGGCGCGCTCTACTCCTTACCCAATATTTTTGGAGAGGCTCCAGCGGTTCAGGTCTCGGCCGCCAAGCCAACCGTTAAGGTTGAACTAGCAACGCAAGCGCGTGTTGAAAAAATATTAGCCGATGCCTCGATTCCGAGTACGGGCATGTTTTATGAGCGCACCGGCAATGTGGGGTCAGTGAAGGTTCGCTTTGATAGCACCGACATTCAGTTGCGTGCCAAGGATTTATTACAGCAGAAACTGAATTCCGATCCAACTGATCCCAGCTTTACAGTTGCTTTAAATTTACTCTCCAACACACCCCATTGGCTCAGCTCGATTAATGCTCTACCAATGCCGCTGGGTCTTGATCTGCGCGGTGGTGTGTACTTCCTGCTGCAAGTCGATATGCAAGGCGCAGTACAGAAAAAAGTGCTGGCCATTGCGGGTGACATTCGCAGCCAATTGCGCGAGAAGAATATTCGCCATCAAGGCATTGAGCGCGGTAATGAATCCGTCACCATTCAATTTGGTAGCACGGAGGAAGCAGAAAAAGCCAAGACACTGCTGACTGCTTCGCAAACTGACATGATTTGGCAACTCAGTGCGCAAGCCGGCGGCGCTCGTCTCCTCGGCCAGTTCAAACCAGCCTCGCTTAAAGAAGTGCAAGACAGCGCAGTAAAACAAAACATCACCACCCTCAATAAGCGCGTGAATGAATTGGCCGTAAAAGAGCCCGTGATTCAGCAGCAAGGTGCCGATCGCATCATCGTGCAACTACCTGGCGTACAAGACACTGCTCGCGCCAAAGACATTATTGGGCGCACCGCCACCCTCGAATCCCGCCTTGCTGATCCGCTGGTGTCCACCATTGCGGTTGGCGATCCGGTTCCTCCTGGCATGGATGTATTCCGCTTTGGCGAAGGCCGTCTGGGTGTATTTAAGAAGTCGGTTATTTTTAGTGGCGATCGTATTACCGATGCGAGCGCTGGCTTTGATCAAAATCAACGCCCCTCGGTCAATATCTCATTGGATGCGGCCGGTGGCCGGGTGATGCAGGAAGTCACCCGTGAAAACATTGGCAAACCCATGGGCATGATTTTGTTTGAAAAAGGCAAAGGCGAAGTGCTGACGATTGCCACCATTCAAAGTGAGTTTGGATCCAAGTTTCAGATTACCGGTCAGCCCACTACAGAGAGCGCCAATGACCTTGCTCTGCTATTGCGCGCAGGCTCACTGGCAGCCCCAATGGAAATCATTGAAGAGCGCACCATTGGCCCAAGCCTAGGTGCTGAGAACATTGAGAAAGGCTTTAAATCACTTATCTTTGGCTTTATTGCAATCGCGATTTTCATGATCGTGTACTACATGCTGTTTGGATTTTTCTCGGTGATTGCGCTGGCTGTGAATTTAGTTCTGTTGATTTCCGTACTATCGATGTTGCAAGCTACTTTGAGTTTGCCGGGCATTGCGGCGATGGCCTTAACACTGGGTATGGCGATTGACTCGAACGTGCTGATTAACGAGCGCATTCGGGAAGAGCTGCGCAATGGCGTTGCTCCCAGCACCGCGATTGCGATTGGTTTTGATAAAGCCTGGGCAACTATTTTGGACTCCAACATCACGACCCTAATTGCAGGCTTGGCACTGCTAGTTTTTGGTTCAGGACCTATCCGCGGTTTTGCGGTGGTCCATTGCCTGGGTATTTTGACCTCGATGTTCTCGGCAGTATTTTTCTCGCGCGGCGTGGTAAATCTCTGGTACGGTAGACAGAGAAAGTTGCAGAAAATTTCAATTGGCCAAATCTGGCGCGCAAAGGAGAAATAAGCCATGGAATTTTTCCGCATCAAAAAAGATATTCCCTTCATGCGCCATGCATTGATGCTCAATGCATTTTCACTCATCACTTTTTTTGCGTCGGTGTTTTTCCTTTGGCAAAATGGCCTGCACCTCTCGATTGAGTTTACCGGCGGCACCGTCATGGAAGTCAGCTATCAACAAACGGCGCCACTTGACTCGATTCGTAAGAAAGTAGAAAAGCTCGGCTATACCGATACCCAAATCCAGAACTTCGGCAGCTCACGCGATGTCATGATCCGCCTGCCACTGCAAAAGGATGCAGAAGGGAAAAACATCTCTTCTGCAGATCAAAGTATTGTGGTGATGAAGGCGCTAGTTGAAGATGGCACGCAGGCAAAGCTCCAGCGCGTCGAGTTTGTCGGGCCTCAGGTGGGTAAAGAGTTAGCAATTGATGGCTTGAAGGCACTTACTTTCGTGGTCATTGGCATCATGATTTACCTCTCGTTTCGCTTTGAGTGGAAGTTTGCGATTGCCGGCATCATCGCCAACTTGCACGATGTGATTATTATTTTGGGCTTCTTTGCCTTTTTCCAATGGGAATTCTCGCTCTCGGTTTTGGCTGCGGTCTTGGCGGTTCTAGGCTACTCCGTCAATGAGTCGGTGGTTATTTTTGACCGAATCCGCGAAAACTTCCGCAAGTACCGAAAGATGGCCACTCCTGAGGTAATTGATAACGCGATTACCAGCACCATTAGTCGTACCGTCATCACCCACGGCAGTACCCAAATGATGGTATTGGCGATGCTGTTGTTCGGCGGACCCACCCTCTTTTACTTTGCCCTGGCCCTCACCATCGGTATTTTGTTTGGTATTTACTCGTCGGTATT
>CALRRC020000074.1:0-5296 GCA_943370515.1 Erythrobacter sanguineus
GCCTTGAATTGCAAGAGCGCCTCATTAGTGAAAACCTCCCCATGCCTATCTCATTCATTACCGGACATGGTGATGTGTCGATGGCCGTAACCACTATGAAAAAAGGGGCGGTTGATTTTATTGAAAAGCCCTTTAAAGAAAATGAACTATGCGCACTGGTAGAAAAGATGCTGGCGAAAGCACGCATCGATTACAGCCAAGCGAGCCAACGTAAAACAACCCAAGGCCTACTCGGCAAGCTAACCGGGCGTGAACGTCAAGTGCTGGAGCGCATCGTTGCTGGACGCCTGAACAAACAAATCGCCGATGATTTGGGTATCTCGATTAAAACGGTCGAGGCCCATCGTGCCAATATTATGGAAAAGCTCAACGTCAATACCGTTGCCGATCTCCTGCGTTTGGCCTTATCGGATCCACAGCCCAGTTAAATTCTTGAACGATGTATTTGCAATAAGCCTATGCTTATTGGCTTGATTCTTTAACGCTCTTTTTTCTTATTTATGCCAGCCCAATTACTCGACGGCGTTGCCCTCTCCAAAAAAATCCGTACTGAAATTACTGCACGCGCTGCGATTGTGACTGCCAAAGGTACCCGTCCCGGTTTAGCTGTGATTGTGGTGGGTGACAACCCAGCCAGCGCGGTGTATGTGCGTAATAAAGTAAAAGCATGTGAAGAGGTTGGCTTTCATTCGGTGCTTGAGCGCTACGAAACAGAAATGAATGAGGAAGCACTCTTAGCGCGCATTGCTACCTTGAATGCCGACCCAGCCATTCATGGCATTTTGGTACAACTGCCCTTGCCTGCCCACATTGCATCGGAGCGGGTACTCGAGGCGATTGCCCCACAAAAAGATGTGGATGGCTTTCACGTTGCCAATGCCGGGGCCCTCATGGTCGGAGCTCCAGAATTTAAGCCCTGCACCCCCTATGGCTGTATGAAATTACTCGAAAGCATTGAGTATCCTTTGCGTGGCGCTCGCGCAGTCGTGGTTGGCGCGTCGAATATTGTGGGCAAGCCGATGGCAATGCTCTTATTGCAAGCCGGCGCAACCGTGACCATTTGCAATAGCAAAACACGGGATCTGGCCCATCACACCAAAGACGCCGATGTCTTGGTAGTTGCTACTGGCAAGCCCAAAATGATTACCGGTGACATGGTCAAGTCTGGCTCCGTTGTAATTGATGTCGGTATCAATCGCCTACCGGATGGCAAGCTGTGCGGCGATGTGGATTTTGATACCGCCAAGTACATTGCTGACTGGATCACCCCAGTACCTGGCGGCGTTGGCCCCATGACCATCACCATGCTGCTCATGAATACCCTAGAGGCGGCGGAAAAAGCCTCCAAACGCTAGTCTCTTTGCTGAATTACACGCCGGCAAGCGCATTACATTAAGCTAGAGGGATGAATACACATCCCAATACAATTTCAACGCATTCCGATAATCCCCTGCTTCAATTTGGCAGAGGAATCGTAGCCTATTCGCAAATCCAGCCCGGCCATATTGCTCCGGCCATAGATGCCCTCCTGGCTGAGGCTGAATCTGCCGTAGCAATTGCAACTAGCCAAATAACACCGCCCACATGGAATGAGTTGGTGGAGCCCTTGGAAGATGCGACCGAGCGCCTGAGCCGTGCATGGGGTGCAGTCTCCCATTTAAATAGCGTAGCCGATACACCGGAATTACGCGCCGCCTATGGTGCAATGCTGCCAAAAGTAACGGCCTTTATGTCGAGCCTTGGCCAGAATCTGGCTTTGTATGAGCGCTTTAAAGTGCTACGCTACAGCCCTAATTTTGCAATGCTGTCACTAGATCAGCAAAAAGTGATTGAAAACTCCCTGCGCGACTTTCGCTTAGGCGGCGCTGAATTGCCCGAGGACCAAAAGCCGCGCTTTGCGCAAATACAGGATTTGCAGGCTGAACTGGGCAAGGCTTTTTCGGATCACGTGCTGGATGCAACCAATGGCTTTTCTCATGTCATCACGGATCCAGCTGAGTTAATCGGGCTGCCTGAGGATGCGATTGCAGCCGCCGCTGACACAGCCAAAGAGCAAGGCAAATCCGGCTGGGCCTTTACCTTGCACTTCCCTTCGTATTACCCGGTGCAGCAATATTCAGAGAATCGGGTATTACGGCAGCGCATGTATGAAGCCTATGTCACCCGCGCATCGGAGCTGGGGCCACAATACGGCGAAGGTAAGGCGGAGTGGGACAACACCCAAAACATGCTGGATCAATTGCGTCTGCGCAATGAAGAGGCATTGATGCTGGGCTACAGCAATTACGCCGAATTGAGTATTGCGCCCAAAATGGCGCGCACCGTTGATGAAGTCGATCGCTTTCTGGTTGATATTGCTCGGCGCGCAAAACCCTTTGCCAAATTAGATTGGGAGACCCTGCAGCAGTTTGCCCATACTGAATTTAATTTAGGCACGACAAAAGAAGATCCAATTCAGCCATGGGACATTGCTTTTCTTTCTGAGAAACTCAAACAAGCACGCTATGCCTTTTCAGAAAATGAACTCAAGCAATACTTTCCGCTGCCCAAAGTACTCGATGGCCTCTTTGGCTTAATTCAGAATCTATTTTCGGTTCACATCAAGCCAGCTGACTTACCGATTTGGCACGACACGGTTCAGTCTTTTTCGGTCAGCAACCCCGATGGCGAAGTGGTAGCCTATTTTTACCTCGATCCGTATGCACGGCCAGGCAAACGCGGCGGCGCATGGATGGATGATGCGCGCGGTAGGCGCTTATTGCCTAATGGTGAAGTACAGGTACCGGTTGCCTACCTGGTCTGTAATTTTGCAGCACCCGTCAAGGTCGATGGCAAGCTAAAGCAACCCACCATTACCCACGATGATGTGATTACCCTCTTCCATGAGAGTGGCCATGGCCTGCATCATCTATTAACGCAGGTGGGCGCCCTTGGCGTTTCTGGCATCAATGGGGTTGAATGGGATGCGGTAGAGTTGCCCAGCCAGTTTATGGAGAATTTCTGCTGGGAATGGGAAGTACTCGAAAAAATGACGGCGCACGTCGATACCGGAAAGCCGCTGCCGCGCGATCTCTTTGAGAAGATGCTGGCCGCCAAGAATTTCCAAAATGGTTTAGCGACGCTGCGTCAAGTGGTCTTCTCCTTAACCGATTGGCGTTTACATTCCTCATTTGATTCGGTTCATGCCAAGGGTCAGGCGGTTTTAGGCACTGCAAAAGAGATTGGCGATCAGTTTAATGTCATCCCCCAGTCGACCCTATCGCGCTGGCCTAATACCTTCAGTCATATTTTTGCGGGTGGCTACGCTGCTGGCTATTACAGCTATAAATGGGCTGAGGTACTCTCTGCCGATGTGTACGCCGCATTTGAAGAGGCTGGTAAATTGAGTGGTAGCGTGATTGATGCCACCATGGGCTTGCGTTACCGTACTGAAATCCTGGAGGTCGGCGGCAGTCGCTCTGCAGCAGAGTCGTTTAAAGCCTTTCGCGGACGCGATCCTTCGATTGAAGCGCTGTTGCGCCATGGCGGCTTACTTGAGGAAGTAGCTAGCAGTTAAGCTAGTTTGCTAGAGACGTAAGTCGGCAATCACGGGAGCGTGATCGGAGGGTTGTTCCCATGTACGCGGCTCTTTATCGATCCGGCTAGCAACGCAGCACTCCTTGAGTGCTTCGCTTAGGAGTACGTGATCGATACGCAGACCTGCATTGCGCCGAAAGCCCATCATGCGGTAGTCCCACCAGCTAAATGCTTTCGGCGCCTGGTCAAAAAGGCGAAACGAATCATGCAACCCTAAATTGATTAATTGCGCAAACGCACTGCGCTCTTCCGGCGATACCAGATTTTGCCCAACCCACTTTGCTGGCTCATGCACATCACGATCTTCCGGGGCAATATTAAAATCACCCAATAAAGCCAAACGCGGATGGCTACCGAGTTCATTCTCTAGCCAAGTTTGCAATGCCCTTAACCACGCCAACTTGTATTGAAACTTGTCGCTATCCGGCGATTGGCCATTGGGAAAATAAGCAGAGATCAAACGCATGGGCTGCTTACCCTTGAAGCAGACTGTCGCAGCCAGAATGCGTTGCTGCTCATCATCAAAACCTGGAATATTCCGTACCGCCTTTAAGAAGGCTGTATCACCATCAGCAGCAATCGATGCTAAGGCAGCGCGGCGTAACAGAATGGCTACGCCGTTATAGGTCTTTTGACCCGCAGCAAGGCTAATGTAGCCAGCCGCCTCAAATTCTGCATGCGGATACTTATCATCCGTTAGCTTAAGTTCTTGTAAGCAAAGTGCATCGATTGGCGTATGGGCTTTTTCTTGGGACACTAGCCAGCGCAATACCTGCGGTAGCCTTACCTTAATCGAATTAACATTCCAAGCAGCAATCCGCGTTACATCAGTCATCGATACCCAATTCATGTAATTTACGAGTAATGGTATTACGGCCAATTCCTAAACGCTGCGCCGCTTCTACACGCCGCCCGCGAGTTACCTCCAATGCCGCTTGCAATACCGCCTTTTCAAAGCGCGCGGTCAGTGCATCAAATACATCTTTATGACCTTCTTGCAGCATTTTAACGGCGAGCCGTCCAAGCCCACTTTCCCAGTCGCCAGACGCATTGCGTTGCGTTGGAATGACAGTGCCGCCCTGCGCCTCGGCTTGTACTGATTCAGTGATGCCACTGTGCACATCCAAATCAGCTGGTAAATCGCTAATGCCAATTTCAGCGGCAGGCGCCATGACAGTTAGCCAATGGCAGAGGTTTTCAAGTTGGCGCACATTACCCGGAAATGGTTTTTCGGAGATGGCTTTAATGGCTTCATCCGATAAACGCTTTGGTTCTACAGCAAGCGTCTTGGCGCAATGTTGCATGAAGTGGCGCGCCAGCACAGGAATATCCTCGGTGCGTTCGCGCAGTGCTGGCAAGCGCAGTCGAATCACGTTTAATCGATGCAATAAATCTTCCCGGAATAAGCCACTAGCTACACGCGCCTCTAAATTTTGATAGGTCGCAGCAATGATGCGAACATTTGCTCGAATCGGGTCATACCCACCGACACGATAAAAATGGCCGTCGGTTAAGGCGCGCAGCAGACGGGTTTGCAAATCAAATGGCATATCACCGATCTCGTCCAAAAACAGTGTGCCGCCGTCGGCTTGCTCAAAACGCCCCCGACGCATGGTTTGGGCCCCTGGGAATGCGCCACGCTCGTGGCCAAATAGCTCAGCCTCAAGTAGATCTTTGGGAATCGCCGTGATATTAAAGGCAACAAAGGGGCTCTTGGCCC
>CALRRC020000075.1:0-5291 GCA_943370515.1 Erythrobacter sanguineus
GCCCGTTGCCGTCGTGGATGAGCGCGTGCGCAAGATCGTTGCCGATATGGCGGAGACGATGTACGAGGCCCCCGGCGTTGGTCTGGCCGCGACCCAGGTGGACATTCATGAGCGCATCATCGTGATTGACGTATCAGAGGAACAAAATCAGCTGATGGTCTTCATCAACCCAGAGCTCATCTGGGCAAGCGCGGAGAAAAAAGCATGGCGTGAAGGTTGCTTGTCGGTCCCAGAGTTCTTCGATGAAGTAGAGCGGCCTGATCAGATTCAGGTAAAGGCGCTCGACGTTAACGGTAAGCCATTTGAAATCAAGGCGGACGGCCTGCTTTCCGTTTGCTTGCAACACGAGATGGATCACTTGCTTGGAAAGGTGTTCGTGGAATACCTCTCTTTTTTAAAGCGCAATCGCATCTCCCTCAAAATGAAAAAGCGTGCCAAAGAGTTGGTAGGCCAACGCTGAGAGAGCGCCCAATATGAGGGTTATTTTTGCTGGCACCCCGGATTTTGCGGCGCATGCCCTAGGAGCCATTGAGGTCGCGGGTCACACGATTGCATTGGTGCTAACCCAGCCTGATCGGCGCGCCGGCCGAGGAATGCATTTGCAAGCCAGCCCCGTTAAGGAATTTGCGCTGAGCAAGGGCATCCCGGTGCTACAGCCGACATCCCTCAATATCAATAGCGCCGACGAAGCAAAACGAGCCGAAGCAATTGCTGCCTTGCATGTCATCAGCCAAACGCAGTTTGATGCCATGGTGGTGGTTGCCTATGGGCTGATCGTTCCGCAGGCAATATTGGACCTGGCTGAGCGGCCTGGACGGCATGGCGCATTTAACATCCATGGCTCACTATTGCCACGTTGGCGTGGCGCCGCACCGATTCAGCGGGCAATTGCTGCAGGTGACGAGCGAACAGGCATCACCATTATGCAAATGGATGCGGGATTGGATACAGGCGATATGGTGATGAGCGAAGCAATTGATATTACGCCTGATGAAACTAGTAGCAGTTTGCACGATCGCCTTGCCGACTTGGGAGCGAGGCTAATGGTGCGTTGTCTAGCGATGCTTGATGCACAAGAAAAACTACCTCGCACTTCCCAGGGTGAAGAGGGGATGTGTTACGCCGAAAAAATACAAAAAACCGAGGCTGAAATTGACTGGTCCCAAAGCGCAATCATGATTGATCGCCTGATTCGGGCATTTAATCCCTTTCCTGGGGCAAGCTCTACCCTTAACGGCCAAAGCCTCAAGTTTTGGCGTGCCCGCCCTTTGGCAAAAGATCTAGCAGACCAATACCAAGGAAGCCATCGCCCCGGATTGATTGTGGGTAAAAGTAAAGATGGATTTGTGGTGCGATGTAAGGATGGTGCATTGGAAGTGTTGGAGATACAAAAGCCAGGCGGTAGACGTGCATCTGCAGCACAATGGATTCAAGCAGAAAAGCCAGCGGGCGCATTGCAATTTACTAAAGCGACTACATAAGCTGTGAATAAAAAATGAGGAAGTGGTGATGGCATCAACAGCGCCGCCCCAAAATCTCCCCTTATCGCAGGCGATCACGATTGCGGCACAAGCCATTGGCGAGGTCATATCGGGCAGGTCCTTAACCCAGGTTTTAGACGAGCTAGAGCCGCAGGAGCGGCCCATCGTCCAAAGCATTACGTTTGATACCTTTCGTCGGTGGACGCGTTCTCATGCACTAATAAAAGAGTTCGTGCCAAAGCCACCAAGCAAACCAGTAGAGCACGTCTTGGCAGTAGCAATTACACTTTTGCTGGATCGCACTGATGAGGCTAAAAAAGGCTATGCAACCCACACCATCGTCAATGAGTCCGTAAGCGCATGCGGTCAATACGATGAAACGATTTATGCCAAAGGCTTGATGAATGCCGTGCTGCGAAAAGTCAGCGCCGCCTTGGATGCTCAGGGCGTAAAACGACCAGACCATAACAGCGTTGGTGAGTCGTATTTTCCGCCCTGGTGGATTGCTAATCTAAGAAAAAATTACCCAAAGAGCTGGCAATCCATTTGTTTACAACAATCGCAGCGCCCACCGCTGACCCTGCGCGTCAATCGGCGTGCAATTTCCCTGGTCGATTACGCCGCCGTATTGCAGGCCGCACAGATTGAGGCCGAAGTAATAACTCAGGTTGCCAATGCATCACTGGATGCCGCCTTGGTAATCAAAGAGCCAATACCAGTTGCAAGTATCCCGGGATTTTTTGATGGACTAGTTTCGGTTCAGGATGCCGGAGCACAGCTTGCTGCATCTCTACTTCGTCCGACGAAGGGCGAACGCGTTCTCGATATGTGCGCCGCACCGGGTGGTAAAGCCGCGCATTTACTGGAGTGTGCCGATATCGATCTGGTAGCGATTGACCTAGATCGAGAGCGATTAAAGCGCGTGAGCGAGACCTTCAGCCGTCTGAAGCTGAGCGCTGCGCTCGGACAAACAATCGAATGCATTGCCGCCGATGCTGCGGCGCTTGGCTGGTGGGACAAAAGACCCTTTGACAAAATACTGATTGATGCGCCGTGCTCCGCTTCCGGGATTGTCAGTCGCCATCCCGACATTCCTTTTTTGCGCCGCGCAGATGATATTACCGAGTTGCAAGGGCGCCAGCGTGCCCTGTTGGAAGCCGGCTGGCAGACACTAAAGGAGGGCGGATTACTGCTCTATATCACCTGCTCAATTTTTCCAGAAGAGGGCAAAGACCAGGCAGAATGGTTTATGGCAGGGCATCAGAATGCGTTACGATTAGATGCGCCCGGACAAATACTCCCGGGCCACCTGCACGACGGTTTTTACTATGCTCTCTTTAAAAAGAATGGGCCATGACCCAGCGCCTTAAGCAACTCCTTCTATCGGTAATGATGCTGATGGGCCTTGTGCTGACGCCCGCCGCAAATGCAGAGGGCATTAAGGTCAAGTTTTTTGAGCTTGAGCGCGTAGAGTCTGAATGGTTTTTAAATGCAGCTTTTCAAATTGAGCTATCGCCTGGGCTCGAGGATGCTATTCAAAAAGGCGTGGTGCTGCACTTTCAGACCGAATTTGAGTTAACTCGATCACGGTGGTATTGGTTTGATGAGCGACCCGTTTTGGCGCTGCGCCAAACCCGGCTCTCCTATCAACCCCTAACGAAGCAGTTTCGCATTGCCTCTGGTGGCCTTACCTTCACGGCGCAAACCATTGCAGAGGCATTACAGGTCGTTGGGAGCATTGGCGGCTGGCGCGTCATTGATGGGCCGGGCGTTGACCCCAGCAAGCCGTATTCTGCAGCGCTGCGCATGAGCCTTGATTTGAGTAAGCTACCCAAGCCATTTCAGGTCAACGCACTCAACAATAGAACCTGGAACGTCTCTAGTGATTGGACTCGCTTTACGTTTACACCCGATGCGCAATCGGTATTGAAGCGCCAAGAGTGAGCATCTTAAGATGAGCCTGTTTCGTTTCGATAGGCCTACCTGGAAGCGCCGCGCCCTGCCAATAGCAACGGCCGCCACGGGTATTTTTGCGCTTGCTTTGTTGGTGCTGCTGTCCACTGCCACTTCAAATACCACCTTTTTTGATAATTACTTTATTTGGCTTTATGCCGCCAATGTGGTGGTCGGCATTTGTTTGCTACTGGTTATCGTGATTTTGGTCGTCGTGATTACCATTCGCTGGAAAAAAGGCCGTTTCGGCACGCGCCTAATTGCTAAGCTTGCGATGATTTTTGGCCTCGTGGGCGTAGTCCCCGGACTGATTCTGTATGGCGTCTCATTGCAGTTCGTGTCGCGCAGTATTGATACTTGGTTTGATGTGAAAGTGGAGTCAGCCCTAGAGGCTGGACTCGAGCTTGGGCGCGCGACATTAAGCGCTTCATTGCAAGAGTTACAAGATGAGGGCCGCATTGTTGCGGATCAAGTGCAGCGTATTCCAAATCAGGCCAGCCCAGCAGAGCTAACCTTATTGCTTTCCCGTATGCGCGATCAGTTTGGTATTCAAGAAATTACGATTTTCAATGCACGGCAAGCTGTGGTTGCTACCGCATCATCCAGCGTCGCATCGAGTATGGCAGTGGCGCCAAGCGCAGAAATGATGAACCAGGCCAACAAAGTCAATGGCGTTGGCTTTATAGAAGAGTTGCAGGGCACCCAAGACTATCGATTGAAAGCGGTCATTCCGCTCGTAAAAGAAAAGTCTAGCAGCCAAGGCTTTGGGCTTAGTCTGCAGTACCAACGCGAGCTTTGGTATTTGCAGCTGATTAAAAAGGTTCCGGACGAAATTACAAAAAACACGCTCGCCGTACAAGCAGCCTATAGCGATTACCAAGAAAAATCCCTGGGCCGAACGGGCCTGCGCCAAATGTACATTGGCACCCTCACGCTTACCCTCTTTTTTGCTTTATTTGTTGCGGTTACCTTGGCCCTGTTGCTGGGCAGGCAGTTAGCGCGCCCACTACTCATGTTGCTGCGCGGTACACAGGCCGTCGCACAAGGCGATCTTTCCCCCAAGCCTGAACTGGATACGGGCGATGAATTGGGAATGTTGACGCGTCAATTTAATGTCATGACGCGGCAACTGGCCGATACCCGAACCTCGCTGCAGGAATCCAAGTCGTTTTTGGAGACGGTATTAAGCAATTTAACGGCAGGCGTCTGTATTTTTGACGATGGCTTTAAGCTGGTTTCGAGCAATGCTGGCGCCGACACCATTTTTAGGTATGACCTAACCCAGCTCACTGGCAAAGCGCTGAGCCAAATTCCTGCTTTGGCTGAATTTGAGACGGCAGTAAAGGAGGGCTTTGCTGCTATGCAAATGACTGTCGGGCCGGGAGCAGCCAAAGATTTGCCCGCCACAGACAAAGCCCCCCAGATTGGGGCTCGGGTATGGCAAAAACAAATTCAGCTGCATGCAAGCAGTGAGTTTGACCAAGAGCTTGGCGTCACTATTTTTGTGCGTGGTACAGAGCTAGCCCCAGGGCTCAATATGATTGTGTTTGATGACATTACCGACGTGGTCACGGCACAGCGCTCAATCGCGTGGAGCGAGGTTGCGCGCCGCCTAGCCCATGAAATTAAAAATCCATTGACCCCAATCCAACTCTCCGCTGAGCGACTTCAGCAAAAGTTAGCAGGGAAGGTGAGCCCTGAGCAGGAAGAAATGATGAATCGGAGTACCGCTACTATCATCGGCCAAGTAGAGGCAATGAAGCAGATGGTGAATGATTTTCGGGACTTCGCAAAGACGCCGGCACCTCAGTTACGGGCGGTTTCGATTAATCAGTTAATTCAGGAAATTCTGGTGTT
>CALRRC020000076.1:0-5254 GCA_943370515.1 Erythrobacter sanguineus
AGGCGATTTCGTTTCGGTTGCCATTGATGCCCTTGAAAACGGCTATGGTGACACCATTCTTTCCCGTGACAAAGCGAAGCGCTTGGCATCGTGGATGAATCTGGAGAAAGCTCTTGAGCAAGCTGAGATCGTGACCGGTACTGTTACTGGCAAAGTCAAAGGTGGCTTAACGGTGATGGTCAATGGCATCCGCGCATTCTTGCCCGGCTCGCTGGTTGATACCCGTCCAATTAAAGATACCAGCCCATACGAAGGCAAGACCATGGAGTTTAAGGTCATCAAGCTCGATCGTAAGCGCAATAACGTGGTTCTTTCCCGCCGTGCTGTGGTTGAAGCCAGCCAAGGTGAAGAGCGTGCGAAGTTAATGGTGAACCTTAAAGAAGGCAGCATTGTTCAAGGTCTGGTTAAGAACATTACCGACTACGGCGCATTCGTTGACCTCGGTGGTATCGATGGTCTCTTGCACATCACTGACTTGGCATGGCGTCGTGTGCGTCACCCCAGCGAGATGCTGACAGTTGGTCAAGAAGTAACCGCGAAGATTTTGAAGTTTGATCAAGAGAAGAATCGCGTATCCCTTGGTGTGAAGCAGCTTGGTGACGACCCATGGGTTGGCATCGCGCGCCGCTACCCACCAAACACCCGTTTATTCGGCAAAGTAACCAACCTCACCGATTACGGCGCATTCGTTGAAATCGAAAGCGGCATTGAAGGTTTGGTACACGTATCCGAGATGGACTGGACCAATAAGAACGTTGCTCCAAGCAAAGCAGTTGCCCTAGGCACTGAAGTTGAAGTGATGGTTTTGGATATTGATGAAGACAAGCGCCGCATTAGCCTTGGTATTAAGCAGTGCAAAGCCAATCCATGGGAGGAGTTCTCACGTGGACAACAGAAGGGCGATAAGCTCACCGGCGCAATCAAGTCGATAACTGACTTTGGTGTTTTCATTGGCTTGCCTGGCGGCATTGATGGCCTGGTTCACCTCTCTGACCTCTCCTGGAATGAGCCAGGTGAAGAAGCCGTTAAGAAATACAAGAAGGGCGATGAAATCGAAGCCACCGTATTGGCCATTGATGTTGAGAAAGAGCGTATCTCGCTTGGCATCAAGCAATTGTCTGGTGATCCATTCAACAACTACACCTCCACTAGCGACAAGGGCAGCCTTGTCACTGGCACAGTGAAGAGTGTGGATGCGAAGGGCGCAACCATTCATTTGGCTGATGAGGTAGAGGCATATCTACGCGCTTCTGAAATCTCAACCGATCGCGTTGAAGATGCACGCAATGTCTTGAAAGAAGGCGATACCGTGACAGCCATGATCATTAATATTGATCGTAAGTCACGCAATATCAATCTCTCGATCAAAGCCAAAGACAGTGCTGATCAACATGACGCAATGAGCAAGCTCCAAGGTGATGCGCAGTCGGGCACCACTAACTTGGGCGCTTTACTCAAAGCGAAGATGGATAATCAGGGCTAAACCCATATCGCCACTCCTGGTTTTCAGGGGTGGCGGTTTGCATTGATAGATCATGACAGAACACGATCAACCAGCGATTACCCGCTCTGAATTAGTCGAGAGCTTGGCGGAGCAATTTCCGCAGTTATTGCCACGGGATGTTGAGTTGGCAGTGAAAACATTGTTAGATACCATGACGCAAGCACTTGCCGAAGGCAAGCGCATTGAGTTGCGCGGTGTTGGTAGCTTTGTATTGCATCATCGACCAGCACGAACTGGCCGTAACCCAAAATCGGGTGAAAAGGTCATGATTCCAGAAAAGCGTGTACCGCATTTCAAGCCGGGCAAGGAGTTGCGCGAGCGGGTTGACTATAAGCCCCTCAATCAAGCGCACAACCAGAATCAGTCTGGCAAGAAGGAAGGCTAATTTGCCTCGCTTGCGAGCAAAAGCCTTTGGGTCAATGCCGACCTGGGTTTGATACCAAACTGCCTTACGTAAACGAACCCCATGATTCAAATTGAAACCGCGTGGCTACTGCTGCTCCCCGTTCTGTTTGGGCTGGGATGGCTTGCATCGCGTTGGGATCTGCGCCTTGAGAACCGAATGGATGAGCGCGAGCGCATGCTACAGCAGCGCTCTACCTTCAAAGGCCTTAGTCTTTTATTAAACGAGCAGCCAGATCAAGCCATTGAAGCGCTTGTTAAGGTAGCCCAGCTGGACCCTGAAACGGTCGACCTTCATTTCTCATTGGGAAATTTATTTCGTCGCCGTGGTGAGACCGAACGTGCGATCCGCATACACCAGCATTTAGCTGGTCGCAGTGATCTCAAGCCGCGCGACCGTGACCATGCTGCTTATGAGCTAGGCCGGGATTTTTTGCGTGCAGGCTTACTGGACCGTGCTGAGGCATCCTTAAATCAAGTGGGTGAGGGTAAGTACAGCGTTCCGGCTAAAGAGAGTCTTTTGGAAATGTACCAAGTCGAGCGCGATTGGAAAAAAGCCATCGTTGCAGCTACTGAGCTAGAGGCGTTGCAGGATAAGAGTCACCAAACGGAGATTGCCCAGTTTTATTGTGAATTGGCCCAAGAAGCTTTGCGGCGCAAAGACATGCTCGACTCGGAGCAGTCGATTGATCGAGCCTTACAGGCAGTTCCAGCGCAAGCCAGGGCATTGATTTTGCAGGGCGACTATTTGGTTGCGATGGATCGTCCAGGCCAAGCAATTGAAGTGTGGAGTCAAGTGGCAGAAAAACACCCTGCCTACATGCACCTGGTAGCGGATCGGTGGATGGCGGCCCATGCCGCAGTCGATAAAACTAATGCTGGGCTAGATCACCTGATTGCCCTGTTAACCACTCAATCGGCTGGTGAGCTTTTGGATATTGCGCACAAGCACATGATGTTAATTCGTGGACCTGCGGCAACGGAGGTCATGTTGGTTGGGGTAATGCAACACACCCCCAGTTTGACAGCGCTTTCAAAGTTAGCGGAAACACGTTTAGCCTTAGCGGAAGTGAATGGCAGTCCTGAGCGCATTGCCGATTTGCAAGCAACTTTGGGTCTCCTAAAGCAACGTACCACCTCATTAGCACGCTATACCTGCGGCAACTGCGGCTTTAGAGCAAGGCGCTTCTACTGGCAATGTCCAGGCTGTAATCATTGGGAGGCATACTCCCCAAGACGCAGTGAAGGGGCCGCAGCAAGTGGCCCATCTATGTAAATTATTTGTTTAAGAACGGTTAATACTCTATGAAAGTCACCATCATTGGCAGCGGATACGTCGGATTAGTGACCGGTGCCTGTTTGGCTGAGCAAGGCAATAACGTTTTCTGTCTGGACTTGGATCCCAAGAAAATCGCCATTCTGAATTCTGGTGGTGTACCCATTTATGAGCCTGGCCTCAAAGAAATGATTGAGCGTAACCGCGCAGCAGGGCGTTTGCAATTCTCAACCGATATTGCCGCATCGGTAGCGCATGGCGACATCCAATTTATTGCAGTAGGTACGCCGCCCGATGAAGATGGCTCTGCTGACTTGCAGTATGTCGTTGCTGCAGCTCGTAATATTGGGCGCCACATGACCACACCCAAGGTCGTGGTCGATAAATCAACGGTTCCCGTCGGCACAGCTGAAAAAGTGACTGCAGCCATTGCTGAAGAATTAGGAAGGCGCAGCCTGTCACCAGAGCTGTGTTCGGTTGTATCCAATCCGGAGTTTTTGAAAGAGGGCGCCGCGGTAGAAGACTTTATGCGGCCTGACCGCATTGTGATTGGAACCGATAGCAATCCGCCTGGTTTGCGAGCAAGAGAGCAGATGCGTAAACTGTACGCGCCGTTTAATCGCCACCATGAGCGTACCTATTACATGGACGTAAAGAGTGCGGAGCTAACAAAGTATGCAGCAAACGCAATGTTGGCAACGCGCATTTCATTCATGAATGAGTTAGCCAATCTTGCCGATGTCGTGGGCGCTGACATTGAAGCGGTGCGGCAAGGTATTGGTTCGGATTCTCGCATTGGGTATGGCTTTTTGTACTCCGGCACAGGCTACGGTGGATCCTGCTTTCCAAAGGATGTGTCGGCGCTGAGTAAAACAGCGCTCGAGTATGGACGCGACTTAAAAATACTGCAAGCGGTTGAGGTCGTAAATGAAGCGCAGAAAACCATCTTGGTTGAAAAGATCGAGAAGCGTTTTGGTTCAGATCTAAAGAATAGGAAGTTTGCCATTTGGGGTTTAGCATTCAAGCCCAATACCGACGATATGCGTGAAGCCCCGAGTCGCATCATCATTACTGAACTGGTCAAGCGCGGTGCGTCTGTGGTGGCCTATGACCCAGTTTCCATGCCTGAGGCAGCCCATTGTTTTGAAGTCGATTTTGCAAATAATCCGGAGGGACGCAAGCGTGTCTCGATGGTCGATCAGCCGATGGATGCCTTGGATGGCTGCGATGCCCTGGTCATCGTTACCGAGTGGAAGGCCTTCCGTAGCCCTGATTTTGATTTACTCAAGCAAAAACTCAAATCCCCCATTATTTTTGATGGCCGAAACCTCTATGAGCCCCAAGCTATGCAAGAATTGGGTTTTGAATACCAAGGCATTGGCCGCCACAACTGAGCACGATCATGACCGTAGAAAAGGCGAACCGCGCGCAATTTGCGAAGACCAACTTACTGGTGGTTGGCGACGTAATGCTCGATCGCTATTGGTTTGGTGACTCGGATCGGATTTCACCAGAGGCACCAGTTCCAGTGGTGCAAGTTTCCAAGGTCGATGAACGTCTGGGCGGCGCTGCCAACGTGGCGCGCAACGTTGCTGCACTCGGAGCGAATACAACCATACTTGGCGTTATCGGCGAGGATGAGGCGGGTGCTCGGATTGGTGAGCTGCTAAAGCAGAGCGGTGTTAATAGTCAATTGGAGGTTGATCCCAAAGTTCCAACTACAGTGAAGCTGCGGGTGATTGCGCGTCAACAGCAATTGATCCGTTTGGATTTTGAAGAAACTCCCAGCCAAACTGCTTTGGAGCAAAAGCTGGCACGATTTGAAAATGCTCTGGGTACAGCCGATGTGCTGGTACTGTCCGATTACGGCAAAGGGGCTTTGAGTCAAGTTGCTGCGATGATTGAATACGCACGGGCAAAAAACAAAGTCATTTTGGTTGATCCTAAGGGGGAAGACTACGAAAAATACCGTGGCGCAACCGTGATCACTCCCAATCGCAGTGAGTTACGTCAGGTTGTAGGGCGATGGGCAGACGAGGCCGATTTAACACAGCGGGCGCAAGACCTCAGGC
>CALRRC020000077.1:0-5251 GCA_943370515.1 Erythrobacter sanguineus
GGTTGGAACGATGCCCTTGAAGATTTTCCTCATATTTATTCGTATCGAAACGGCACTTCACTTCTTATTACTATTGATGGCGAATATAGTACGGTCAGAAATTTTTGGGCATCGACGACCGGTACTGCCGCGGGTATTGGATACATCGAGACTATTGAGGTTAAATTCACGAACTCCGATGGACTGTTTTCATACACTCCGTCATTGAGCCTCGTTGGTACTCCGGGTGCCGACTGGATAGTTGCTCCAAATTATACGGATAGCAACTCGATTAATGGCGGTTCTGGTGACGATCGACTTTATGGTAATGGTGTCAGCACTATAAATGGTGATGATGGTAACGACAATATTAAAGGTAACGGTGGTAATGACATCCTAAATGGCGGTACTGGCGATGATCGTATTCTAGGATTACCAGGTGATGATGTGATCCATGGAGGTGACGGTAGTGATCAGCTTTCTGGTAACGATGATAATGATGTGGTGTATGGTGATAATGGAAATGATTATGTAGGAGGGGATTCTGGTAATGACATCCTCTATGGCGGCGTTGGGGACGATTGGTTAAGTGGTGATGAAGGCAACGACATCCTCTATGGTGGCACTGGGTACGACTTATTAATGGGTGGCGCAGGTAACGACGTCCTTGATGGCGGTGTAATCCCAACGGTCTTTACTGGCCAATACATGCTCGAAATTAACACCGCATACTATCGTAGTAGTACTGCTGGTATCAATGTCAATTTACAAACAGGTATAGCCCAAGATGGCCTGGGTGGTTTTGATACCCTCATTAATATAAACGCCGTAAATGGATCAAATCATAACGATACGATCACGGGTAGCACCCGCGCAGTTTTTGAAGAAATCCAAGGTGGTCTAGGTAACGACACCCTTGATGGCGGTATGATCAGCGATACCATTAATAATATGGATAGTAATCGCGTGAGCTTTGCTAATGCGAGTGGTAGCGTCGTAGTTGACTTGCAAGCTGGTACTGCTACTGGCGCTGATGGTAGCGATACATTAATTAACTTTAATCAGATCCGCGCCTCAAACTTTGCTGATATTTTATTGGGCACGGATCGCAATGATGGTGTAACCGAACAATTTGAAGGTTTGGCTGGTAATGACACTATCGATGGACGTGGCGGGTTTGATGCCGTGCGATACGATTGGACTGGAAGCGCAGTCAGTGTCAATCTTGCTACTGGAGCTGCTAGCGATGGTTATGGCGGTACCGATACACTTCTAAATATCGAAGGTGTCCGTGGTTCGATATACGATGACGTGCTAACTGGCGGTAATGCTGCTAATGGTACTAGTGTTTTTGATTATCTAAATGATCAGCTCGAGTTTTTCCTTGGTAATTCTGGTAACGACACGATTAATGGTGGCCAGGGTTACGATCGCGCTGATTACACAACTTCTACACTTGGCGTTAATGTCAACCTTGCTTCCGGTGTTGCCCAAGATGGCTTCGGTGATACTGATACCCTCATTAGCATCGAAGGCGTTCGTGGTTCAGCCTATGACGATGTCTTAATAGGTAGCAATGGCGCTTTCGAATCCTTTGAAGGTCGTGAAGGTAATGACACAATTGATGGTGCAGGCGGTCAAGATCGGGTGGATTATTACCGCTCAATTTCTGGAGCAACGATAAACCTTTCTACTGGTGTAGCCATAGATGGTTATGGGGGCACCGACGTCTTATCCAATATTGAAGATGTGCGTGGAACCCAGTTTGGTGATCTGATTACAGGTAACAGTGCTAATAACCGCATTGATGGTGATTCTGGCAACGACACCCTAATTGGTGGTGCAGGGATTGATATCCTCAATGGCGGAGAAGGCTCTGATCTCTATTTATTAAACTCTAGCGCTGACCATGCTGCTGCTGAGTTTGCAGATAACGGCATAGTAGGAATCGACGAAGTACGCTTTGCTGCGACCGTAGCTAGCACCTTAACCTTATTTGCTGGTGATACTGGCATTGAGTCAGTAGTTATCGGTACTGGTACTGCCGCTAGTGCAGCATCGACTGGCACAACTGCTTTAAACGTCAATGCAAGTTTAGTAAGCAATGGCCTATCGATTACGGGTAATGCAGGCGCTAATATCCTCACGGGTACGGCTTACGCTGACACCCTGATTGGCGGCGCTGGCAACGACACCCTCATTGGTGGAGCGGGTAACGACACCCTAATTGGTGGAGCGGGGATTGACACCTTTACCGTGGCTTCTGGTACAGATGTTATTGATGACTTAGGGCTTGGTGGCGCTGATGTGCTAACGGTTGCTTCAGGTGCAACAGCAAATGCCACTATTGCAGCGGCTTGGACGGCTTCAGCAGCAAGCATGAATTCTGGCATAGCAAATATTACAAGCAATGGTTTTGCAGTCAATCTACAAGCTGTTACTGCTGGCGCTAATGGATTTAATGTAACCAATACTGGTGTTGGCACTACTATCACTGGATCTGCAAAAGCAGACACCCTTAATGGCGGTACCGGCAACGACACCCTCATTGGTGGCGCTGGGATTGACACCCTCAATGGGGGAGAAGGCTCTGATCTCTATTTATTAAACTCTAGCGCTGACCATGCGGCCGCTGAGTTTGCAGATAACGGCACAGTGGGAACTGATGAGGTACGCTTTGCTGCGACCGTAGCTAGCACCTTAACCTTATTTGCTGGCGATACCGGAATTGAGTCGGTCGTCATTGGTACCGGTACTGCCGCTAGTGCAGTATCGACCGCAAGGACCGCTTTAAACGTCAATGCAAGCGCGGTAGGTAATGGCTTATCCATGACTGGTAATGCAGGCGCCAATATCCTTACGGGTACGGCTTACGCTGACACCCTGATTGGTGGTGCTGGCAACGACACCCTCAATGGGGGAGAAGGCAACGACACCCTGATTGGTGGTGCCGGTAATGACACCCTAACCGGCGGCGCTGGTAGTGATCAATTTAGATTTGATAGTGGTTTAAATTCAAACAGGGATACGATTACTGATTTTGTCCGCACAGACGGGGATAGTATTTGGTTAAGTAAATTAGTCTTTACTGGATTTGCTGGAAATACTTCCGGTTCGGCCCTTAGTGCTAATCAATTTAGTACGAGTTCAGTAAGCGGTTCTAGTGCTCAGGTAATCTATAACAAAAATACTGGAGCACTTTTATATGATGCTGATGGCGCTGGTCGTCAGGCTGCAGTGCAGTTTGCAACCCTAGGGACTGCTTTGTATCCAGATTTAACGGCCGGAGATGTTTATATTTTTTAGTGCTCAAAAAAAGAGATTTTTAGGGTTTTCACTTACGCCTAGATCTAATTAGGGATATTGCTTAATTTTTCTAGTTGGCTCAATGATTGGGCTTGGCTTATAGGGGTATTTTGTGCCTCAAATGGGGCTCAAGCATTACCCATTGAGGGACGGCCTTCTCGCTGCGATACCAATCCAGAATAGCAGGGTGCCTCAAAAAAGCTATTTAGCAAAAAATAGCTCTTTACCTATTTAAAACAATAACTTACGTAATAAATAGGACATAATCCTGCTATCTTTAGGGCTTCCAGCACCTCCTTAACCACGGACTCCTTGACCTACTTGGGAGCTTTGGGTGGCTTAGGTTGCTGCTTAGGCTCTTTCATCCTTTTAGGTGCCTCGGTGAGGGTAAAAAGGCTCTCATCTTGTATGCTGTAGGAGTCAGCTAGATCTAAATGACATTTACTTTATTATTTCGGTAAATACGTAGTAAAATTTCGCCATGATTGTCAATTCAAAACCTAAATCAAATCAAGGCTTAAGGGTTTACTCAGTGGGCCAAAGCCTACTGGGAGTTAGCCTATTTTGCTTGGGCCTTGGTTTGAGTTCTGTCTCTGGGGCTACTAGCTTCACCCAGTTTCTTGCCGAGCGCTTTGCTGCTAAACCCGAAGCCCCCAAGCCCCCAAGCCTAGCTAAACCAAAGGCGGTGGCACCTGCACCTAAAAAAACGTCCTCCAGCCCTGTGCCGAGCGTTAGTTCTGCTCACGCGCTCGAATCCTTGGGTGACGGCACGGCGGCATATCTTGCAGTAAGTCCTGCTGAGCCAGCCGTTTTACCGCATGCCTCGACCTTACCTGCCATCCTCGCGCCCCAAGCTCTTCAAGAGTCGCAAACCGCCCAAGTGCGCGTTTATCCAAGTGACGGACTGCCATACAAAAAAACTGCGGATGAAAATACCTTAATCCCGCATGTGCCTGGCTCCATGGTTTTTATTGCGCAAGGTGGCGAAAATTCCACGGTGACTGAGTCGCGGATTGTATCTGCCGAGCCTGCGTTGTCCTCTGGTGCAAACCGCAATACCCAAGCCCCCGCCAATGCCGTGCCTCCCAATTTAATCCTTGCGCAAGCCCCGCCTACCATAGGCATACCGCCTAAAGTTGTAAGCTTTGCCGAGTGGGCAAAGGAGAAAGCTGTCCGCAGCCCAGTCGATAACATGCCGGATCCGCAGCGCGATAATGATTCAACTTGGACCAAGATGGAAGTCTCACCAGATTTGCCGCCGCGCGTCGCAATCTTGGGTGAAGATCTCATTGGCGTTGTGACCAAGCAATTGCCCGCTGAGCGTGCCAAGCGCTTAGCCATGCCCTACGATGAATTTAAGCTCCGGGTGCGCGATGCCGTGTTGGCCTTCCCCGATGTGGGCGCTGCTCAAAGTCAGTTGGGATTTGCGCAGGCAGGTGTTTCCGAATCGCGTGCACCACTGTTGCCACAAATTACTGGGTTTTCAGAAAGCGGTAAACGCTCAGTGGGTTCAGACTCCTATTTAAATACCCCAGCGATTAGCCGCGATGGCACTAATTATGGCGTTTCAGTACGTCAAGTCTTATTTGATTTTGGCGCCGCCTTATTTGGATTTCAGTCGGGCAAAGCCAAAGAGCGCGCCGCCCAAGAGTTGCTTAATTCAAAGCGCTCTGAGCAGGCATTAAAAACCGTGGCCTCGGTGATTGATCTAGAGCGTGCCCGCGCGCAAATGAATTTAGCTACAGACAATGCCAGCTCCCGTTTGGCGATTGTCAAATTAGTACGGGAGCGTTTTGAAGTGGGTGGTGGCAGTAAGCCCGATATTATTCGCGCCGAGGCGCGCTATGCCGAATCGCTAGCGACGGTCACCAATGCACAAAATCGCCTCAAAGCAGCCGAAGCAGCCTACCGCGAAGCGTTTGCTGCCAACCCGATTGGTATTATTCGCGGCCCTAATTTTGAAGTG
>CALRRC020000078.1:0-5170 GCA_943370515.1 Erythrobacter sanguineus
TTGCACTGGTCAAAGTTGACAAGATCAATGGCTTAGCGCCAGAGGCCTTGAAGAACCGCATCATGTTCGAGAACTTGACGCCGCTTCACCCCAATCGCACCATTCATTTAGAGCGCGACATTAAAGCCGAAGAGAATTTAACGGGTCGCATCATCGATATGATTTCGCCGATTGGCTTTGGTCAGCGGGGCTTAATCGTATCCTCACCCAAGTCAGGTAAGACAGTGATGATGCAGCACATTGCCCACGCTATCTCCACCAATTTCCCGGATGCCATTCTGATTGTGTTGCTCGTCGATGAGCGTCCTGAAGAGGTCACCGAAATGCAGCGCTCCGTGCGCGGCGAAGTCGTTGCCTCTACCTTTGATGAGCCAGCAGTTCGCCACGTTCAAGTCGCCGAGATGGTGATTGAAAAAGCCAAGCGCTTAGTGGAAATGAAAAAAGACGTGATTATTTTGCTCGACTCCATTACTCGCCTTGCTCGCGCATACAACACCGTCGTGCCATCGTCTGGCAAAGTATTGTCGGGCGGTGTCGATGCTAATGCCCTGCAGCGTCCTAAGCGCTTCTTCGGTGCAGCCCGTAATATTGAAGAAGGTGGCTCCTTAACGATTTTGGCTACTGCCTTGATTGAAACGGGCAGCCGCATGGATGACCTGATTTATGAAGAATTTAAGGGCACCGGCAATATGGAAGTCCACCTCGAGCGCCGTTTGGCAGAGCGCCGGGTCTATCCTGCGATTAACCTCAATAAATCCGGCACCCGCCGCGAGGAATTGCTGGTCAAGCCAGAAAATCTCCAAAAAATCTGGGTTTTACGCAAGTTATTGGCCGATATGGACGACATTGAGGCAATGAACTTCATCGTCGATAAGCTCAAATCAACCAAGAACAATGGCGAATTCTTCGACTTAATGCGCCGCGGAGGCTAAGCAGCCTAGGCTAGATGGATGGCAAATCTAGCCTTTCTTATTGATTTCATGGCATAATTTCGCTTTTGCGACACCTTAGGTGTGGCTTTTTTTGATTCACCGTTGCATTTACTTTTACCTGGGCAAGTATTTCACTTCTCTTACTGGAACTGAAACGGCTACCTGCAATAAGGACACTTATGAAACCTGGCATTCACCCCGATTACCGCGAAGTTGTTTTTGTCGATGTCTCCAACAACTTCAGCTTTAAGACCCGCTCAACCATCAACACCAAAGAAACTGTGAAATGGGAAGATGGTAAAGAGTATCCCCTTTCCAAAATTGAGACCTCCTCCGAGTCCCATCCGTTCTACACCGGTACCCAGAAGATTATGGATACCGCTGGTCGGGTTGAGAAATTCCGTCAGAAGTTCGGCAGCAAAGCCGTTGCTAAGGCAACTGGTGATGGCGTTGCTAAAACGGCTGAGAAAAAAGCAGCTGCTGCTGAAACCAAAGCTGCTGAGAAACCAGCAGCCAAAAAAGCGGCTGCCAAGAAGGCGTAATGATTGCGTGGGAGTGAGCTGTACTTCTCCCGCAATCCCCAAAAGGCAGCCTGTGCTGCCTTTTTTCTTAGCTGAAATTTATATCGCCCGAATGCAACTTCACCCCCACCATTTGCATCATTCGCATGGTTAAACTCACCGCTGCCGCCACTGCATCGATTCCGCGCAAAGTCATTTTTGCGCTAACGCTCATCTATGGTTTGGCTGGCCTGTTTCAGCGAGACCCTTGGAAGAACGAGGATGCCATCGGCTTTGGCGGTATGTGGACGCTATACCAAGGCAATCTTCACGATTGGCTGATCCCTCACTTAGCGGGGCGCGATACTGCGCTCGGCGCGCCACTGCCCTACTGGCTCGGCGGCTTTCTCATGGAATGGTTTGGGCCAATCATTGGCTTGGCGAACGCTAGCCGTCTTTATTCAGCCCTGTGTTTTTTTGCAGCTGCTCTTGCCATTTGGTATGCCACCTATCTATTGGGACGCCGGCGTGAAGTGCAACCGATGGCACTAGCGGTAGGCGGTCAACCACAATCCAAGGCATACGGCATGACCTTGGCGGATGGCGCGCTCCTGATTTTCCTGGCTTGCGTTGGCTTGGCGCAGCGCGCTCATGAAACTACGCCCATGATGGCCCAATTGATGGGCATTAGTTTTGTGCTGTATGGCACGGTACGCGGGCTCGATAAACCATGGCAAGGGGGTGCATGGACGGGTCTGGGCATCATGGTCTTGGTACTCTCCAGTAATTTGTACCTCACCATCCTCATCATATTAGCAACCGTAAGCGCCGTATTTATCAGCAATGCACGATTACGTTTTCGCTGGTCGCTGACCTCGGTCATATTGGGCGCAATTGGTTTTGCACTCTGGCCCTTACTCTGGTTCGTTTTTGATCTGACTGAAACGCAGCGCGCGATTGCATTGGACGCTTGGCTTAATGTGCCGCCGATGCAGAGCAGTCCTTCCGCTGAATCAATGGGTTTCTTAGGCGTGAACTTTTGGCTCTACGCCTGGCCGGTATGGCCGCTCGCCATTGTGGCAATCGTGCATTGGGCTCGCGAAAAAAGTGCGGGGTCTTGGCGCGCGCCGCATTTATGCATTCCGCTGGGCCTCATACTCAGCGGAATCATCTACGTACTGCTCCGTGTGGATGCCAACGAACATGATTTGATCGTGTTGATTCCGCCCATGGCGATTCTGGCTATTTTTAGCTTGCCGATTCTGAAGCGGAATCTGATTAGCTTTATTGACTGGCTAGCGATGCTGAGTTTCACCCTGATTGGTTTAGCCATTTGGGTTATTTGGCTCGCAAAAGTAACGGGCTTTCCGGCTAGCACCGCAGCCAACGTAGCGCGCTTCATACCGGGCTATGAGGCCCAGTTTAGTTTGACTGCCTTTGTAATTGCCATTGGCATTACTGGTCTTTGGGTTGCAGTCATTCGCTGGCGCACTTCGCGCGCGCCTAAAGTAATCTGGCGCTGTTTAATTATTTCAGCTTCGGGTACGGTATTAATGTGGGTACTTCTCATGACCCTTTGGTTGCCCACAATCAATTACGCTAAAACCTATCGATTTGTAGCAGAACGTTTAGTACAGGCAGCGCCTAAAGATGCACGCTGCATCGATACCAGCAATATTGGCTCTGCGCAGCTAGCGTCATTTAGCTATTTCACTAAACTCCCCTTGCGCGATGATGCCAGCTGCCCTTATGTATTGACTCACAGTCAATTGGAAGCAAAGGCCTATGCTAGCCTCAATCAAAAAACCATTACCTTGCTATGGGAAGACCGGCGTGCCGCTGACCGCGCTGAGCGCTTGAGGCTTTACCGCGTTACTCCGGAATAACTTGCCAAAAAATAGGTAGTTAAGCAATTGCCTTTGATCCTCTCGAGAACAAACTACCACTGGTAATCTTTTTCTCAACCTGCTTAATGGATTTAGATTCTTTCTTAATTTCGCCGAGCAGCATATTAATTAGTGTTTGCCAACCCTGCCCCTTGGATTTATAAAATGCCAGTGTGTCACTATCAATCCGTAAAGTGACTTGCTCTTTGGTCCCGCTACCCAATGGGCGGCCCCGACCACGACGTAAGGTTGGCTTAACTTTGCTCCATTGTCTATCCGTCAATGGCCTTGAATCTGCATCAGACCTAGCGGCTTTAGTCACCGCAGCATCTTCCACAGCATTTAACTTAATTAACTTCTGTTTCATATCGAGTTATCTCACGGTTATTGACTTTTCTAAGGCTAATGATTCTTCTATAAAAAGGCGTATCAACATAAACCACGCAATACAGGCGCTGGTTTATAGGCACTAAAGAAATACAGCGTAACTCGCCGTAATTTTTTCTAACATCTACCCAGGTTAAAGCGTCATCCCAGTCGAATTCATTTGCCGCGGATAGCGACAAACCATGCTTTTTTAGATTTACCTTATCTTTTTTTGGATCAAAGGTAAATCGCATCGTATTTATTGTAACTACATTTATTATGGCTGTCTACTTTTTTCATCCTTTAACCATCTGTGCCATCTATATAGATACCGGCCCTCGATTGACGTCCCTCCCAGTAAGGATTAACTATTGCTAGCGGCATCTTTGACAGTGGCACAGTAAAATAGCCTCTTGAAGAACACAAACATTACAGTCAGCCTCTTGTCGCTGATTAACCATTTCCTATGCTGCTAAGGCTTTCTCGCTTACGCGAGGACATTCCAGCATTGCTTAAGTTGGCGGGCCCACTACTGGTGGGTCAGTTGGCTGTGATTGCCTTTGGGGTGCTCGATACTGCCATGACGGCGCGTTATTCTGCCGATGATTTAGCAGCATTGGCTATGGCTTCGGCGATTTATATTAGCGTGTACGTTGGCCTTACTGGCGTTGTTTCCGCATTGGCTCCGATTGCGGGACAATTGTTTGGCGCAAAACGCTACGATGAAATTGGTGAAGAGGTACGTCAAGCCATCTGGCTTGCAATTCTGCTAAGCCTATTTGGCGCATTGGTTCTTTGGAATGCCGACTTGATCTTGGATATTTCACAAGTCAGTCCTGAGATCCATGCAAAAGCCAGTTTATACATGCACATCCTCGTGCTAGGATTGCCTGCCAGCATGATCATGCGTGTGCTCGTTGCCCTTCACAATGCGGTGTCTAGACCAACCGTCATTACGATCGTGCAATTGATCGGCTTAGCCGCTAAGTTCCCACTGAACTATTTGTTTATCTATGGGGCCTTTGGCATTGAAGGCATGGGGGGTCCTGGCTGCGCAGTAGCAACCGTCATCATTAATTGGCTCTGGCTACTCATCACCTTGTGGATTGTGATCGCTGGGCGTTTTTATAAGCCCTTTGCTCTATTCACTCGGTTTAGTAAGCCAAACCTCCACCGCATCGGCGTCATGCTCAGACTGGGTATGCCGATTGGCTTTAGTTACCTCATCGAAGTAACCTCATTTACGTTCATGTCCCTTTTTATTGCCCGCCTTGGTACAGAAGCCTTAGCTGGGCATCAAATTGTTGCCAATATTGGTACGGTGATCTACATGGTTCCTTTATCTATATCCATTGCAACCATGACCTTAGTATCGCAATCGATTGGCGCCAATCAACAATCGAAGGCCGAGCAGATTGGATGGTCCTCGGTCTTTTTTACTACCACTGCCTGCGCCGTTATTGGGCTCACGGCTTGGTTTTTCAGA
>CALRRC020000079.1:0-5155 GCA_943370515.1 Erythrobacter sanguineus
GGATACCGCATTCAGGTGCATATTACGGCTGATGTGCCCCCACCTGGAGTCGACACGGAAGCCGATTTAGTGTGTGTACGTCTGGCTTTTGCTTCTCGGGGATAATCCTTAGAAAGTACCTGTAGATAGGCCTAAAAAATACGGGACAATGACGAATTGAGGGGAGAACAACAATGCGGTTAATCCTATTGGGCGCCCCAGGTGCCGGCAAAGGAACACAAGCTCAGTTTATTTGTGAGAAGTTTGGTATTCCGCAAATTTCCACAGGCGATATGTTGCGCGCTGCTGTGAAAGCAGGTACGCCCCTCGGCGTTGCCGCAAAAAAGATTATGGATGCGGGCGGCCTGGTCTCGGATGACATCATTATTGGCTTAGTGAAAGATCGCCTCAAAGAAGCCGACTGCAATCATGGCTATTTGTTTGATGGCTTTCCACGCACCATTCCTCAAGCACAGGCGATGAAAGATGCGGCAGTACCAATCGACTTTGTACTTGAAATCGATGTGCCATTTGAGGCCATCATTGATCGTATGAGTGGCCGTCGCGTTCATCCCGCCTCTGGCCGCAGTTACCACATCAAATTCAATCCACCTAAAGTGGATGGCAAAGACGATGTCACGGGTGAGCCCTTAATTCAACGCGATGACGACAAAGAAGAAACGGTGCGTAAGCGCCTGCAGGTCTACACCGACCAAACACGCCCCTTAGTGGAGTACTACTCCAGCTGGGCTGCTAGCGGTGACTCTGCAAAAGTCAAAGCACCCGCTTATCGCAAGGTCAGTGGCACGGGTACTGTGGATGACATTACGAATTCGATTTTTGCGGTGTTGAAGTAAATATAGGAATATTTATAAAAGTTTTATATGTGCCGTAAACAATAGCCGTTCTATCGAATCAACTTATTGCACGCACAAGTGCATTCTCTAAAATGGAGAGTTGATTCTTAGAAAGGTTTATATGCCAACAATCAGTAGTTTTTATGGCATCCTCATTCGAATGTTTTTCAATGATCACGCGCCCCCTCATTTTCATGCTGAATACGGTGAATTCAAGGCGACCATCGATATAAAAACGCTGTCCGTTTTGAGTGGCACACTTCCTAGACGTGCTCTCGATTTAGTGTTAGATTGGGCTCATAACCATCAAGTTGAGTTACTTGAAGATTGGAATCTATGCATGTCTAAACAACAGCCAAAATACATAGAGCCATTAAAGTGAGATTGCTATGGATTGGGATGTAAATCAGGTTAAAGTTGTTGGCCCTCTGCAACTTGAGGTGGCCTTTGCCGACGGCACTCGCGGTCGTGTGGTATTCGAGCCAACTCACCTAACTGGTGTCTTTGCCTCGCTTCTAAATCCAAAATTCTTTAACCAAGTCCACATTAATGGTGGGGCCGTCAGTTGGCCTGGTGATATTGATTTGGCACCAGATGCTATGCATGAGGCAATTCGCAAATCCGGGGAATGGGTACTGCGTTAATGCCTCGGCCAGCTTTTTCCTACTTTAACTCTTTAAGCGCACTCTCAAACGATTCGATATCGGCAAAGCTGCGGTAGACCGATGCAAAGCGAATGTAGGCCACTTTATCGAGGCGCTTGAGTTCACGCATCACAAGCTCGCCAACGCGGTCACTGGCAATTTCTTTTTCACCCGTTGCAACCAGCTTTTCTTCAATACTAGCAATGGCTTCATCTACTAAATCCGACGATACCGGGCGTTTACGCAGTGCCAACTTGAGTGAGCTAGCTAGCTTTTCGTGACTGTAATCAACCCGGCTGCCATTCTTTTTTACGATGGCAGGAAATGTTAGCTCGGCACGTTCGTAGGTTGTAAAGCGTTTGTCACAGGTGGCGCAGCGGCGGCGGCGGCGCGTGGTATCGCCCTCGTCCGATACCCGGGTATCCATCACTTGGGTATCGTCACCATGACAAAAAGGGCAGCGCATGCATCAGCTCCCGTAGACCGGAAAGCGCTTCGTGAGGGCATGTACTTGGGCTTTGACTTTCTCGATGTTGGCAGCATCATTTGGGTTATCGAGCACGTCGGCAATGAAGTGGGCCACCTGAATTGATTCCGCTTCTTTAAAGCCGCGGGTGGTCATTGCCGGCGAGCCCAAACGAATACCGCTCGTTACCATCGGTTTTTGCGGATCATTGGGTATGCCGTTTTTATTGCAGGTAATGTGCGCATCACCCAATACTTTTTCCGCCTCTTTGCCCGTCATATTTTTGCTACGCAAATCAACCAACATCACGTGCGACTCGGTGCGACCTGAAACAATACGTAATCCGCGCTCGATGAGAGTATTAGCCAAGGCTTGCGCATTGGCAATCACCTGCTTTTGGTAGTCCTTGAAGCTGGGCTCCAAGGCTTCTTTAAATGCAGTTGCTTTGGCAGCAATCACATGCATTAATGGGCCACCCTGCAAACCCGGGAAGACTGCGGAGTTAATGGCTTTCTCATGCTCGGCTTTCATCAAAATGATACCGCCACGGGGGCCGCGCAAACTCTTGTGGGTGGTTGAGGTGACGATGTCGGCATGAGGCACCGGATTGGGGTACACGCCGGCAGCAATTAAGCCGGAGTAGTGCGCCATATCCACCATGAAGATGGCGCCGATTTCTTTTGCCACTTTGGCAAAGCGCTCAAAGTCAATGTGGAGCGAATACGCCGATGCGCCCGCAATAATTAACTTCGGCTTGTGCTCGCGTGCCAAGCGCTCCATTTGCTCGTAATCAATCGCTTCGTTTTGATCAAGGCCATAGGAGATAGGGTTAAACCACTTGCCGCTGAGGTTCAGCGCCATGCCGTGGGTAAGATGACCGCCTTCGGCCAAGCTCATGCCCATGAAGGTATCGCCTGGCTTTAGGAAAGCCAAGAAAACGGCTTGGTTGGCTGAGGCGCCGCAATGGGGCTGCACGTTCGCAGCTTCCGCTCCGTAAAGGGCTTTAACGCGATCAATTGCCAATTGCTCGGCGACGTCTACAAACTCACAGCCGCCGTAATAGCGCTTGCCTGGATAACCCTCAGCATACTTATTGGTTAACTGGGACCCTTGAGCCTGCATTACTGCGGGCGAAGTGTAATTCTCAGAAGCAATCAGCTCAATGTGGTCTTCTTGGCGACGATTTTCATTCTCAATCGCGGCCCACAGTTCGGAATCGGTCTTGGCAAGGGTGTTTTGGCGGTCAAACATGGCGATAATCCTGATTTAGTTGGATTGGTTAGATAAAATCAACCTACATAATACAAAACACCTATGAACCCGACCGAAGACCTCTCTTTTTTATCCCTTATTCTCAATGCCAGTTTGATCGTCCAGCTGGTCATGCTGATCCTCATCACGATGTCGATTGCATCCTGGACTGTGATTTTTAAGAAAGGATCGACCCTGCGGGGCGTACGGCGCGATACCGAACGCTTTGAGCGTGACTTTTGGTCTGGTGGCGACCTCAATACCCTGCTAGAGGCTTCCCAACGCAATAATCGCAGCTCAGCCGTGATGGAGCGTATTTTTGCCGGTGGCATGCTGGAGTTCTCCAAAGCACGGGAAATCGATGCGGCACGCCGTGCCATGAAAGCGACCTACCAACGCGAAATGGATATCTTAGAGGCCAATCTCCCCTTCTTGGCCTCGGTAGGCTCGGTTTCCCCATACATCGGCTTATTTGGCACCGTTTGGGGCATCATGCACGCATTTAAGGGTCTGTCTAACGTTCAAAATGCCACTCTAGCTGCGGTTGCGCCCGGCATTGCAGAGGCCTTAGTCGCTACCGCCATTGGTTTATTTGCAGCGATTCCAGCGGTAGTTGCTTACAACAGCAATGCCACGGAGATCGATCGCTTAGCGATTCGCTTTGAAACCTTCATGGAAGAGTTCACCAACATTCTGCAGCGCCAAGCTGCCCTCCGTTAATCGATTGCTTTGAGGAATAGCTAAGCGAATGGCCCAATCCAGTCGATCTTCCTTTCGATCCAATCGCCGCCGTGCGATGTCGGACATCAACGTCGTCCCATACATTGATGTGATGCTCGTCTTACTCATCATCTTTATGGCAACTGCAGCAACCGTTAATCCAGGCGTGGTCAATCTACCCACCGTCGGTGGCGCAAAGACCCAAGCCTTGCCCCCGATCTATTTATCGGTCGACGCCAACGAAAATATTACCGTCAAACGGGAGGGTGAGGCATCGCAAACCCTCAGCCGTTTGGAACTCGGTACATTTGCGCGTTCCCAAGCAGAAAAATCCGCCGATCAACCGGTTGTGCTAGCGGCCGATAAGTCCGTGAAATACGAAGTCGTCATGGATGTGATGGCCAAACTCAAAGAGAATGGCGTAAAGCGGGTTGGCCTTGCTGTTAAAAGCCAGTAATTTCATGGACGCGTCTCCCAGCGCATGCTGACCCCATGAATACCGCACAACAATGGCCTTCGCCTTTTTCACGGGCAAAACCAATCAAAACCGAAGGTAGCGCACGCGCCTTCTCGTATTCGATATTGGCGCACTTGGCGCTCATTGCAATGTTCACGATTGGCATTAATTGGCGTACCAGTGCCCCAGGCGGAGTGGAGGTGGAGCTATGGGATACCACTCCTGTAGTTGAGCGCACCGAAACCCCACCACCAGCCCCCATCAAAGAAGAGGCGGCCGATATTGCAATCAAGAAAAAACCGGTAGAAAAAGAACCGCCCAAAAAAGAAGTGGTGAAAGAAGCGCCGAAGCCAATTGAAAAAGTACCTCCAAAAAAAGAGGTGGTGAAAGAAGCGCCGAAGCCGGTCAAGGTGACTCCGCCCCAAGAAAAACCAAAAGAGCCTGAGAAGCCCAAAAAAGCAGAGGAAGCAAAAGCTCCCACGCCAGCGCAGATTAAAGCCAATGCCGCCGCTGAAAAAGCCCGTGCTGATCAGTTAGCCAGACTGCGTGCTGCGGCGGGTGCTGAGGGCGGCAGTGGTGGCCAAGTCGGTAGTAGCGTTGGCGGCGGAGGCAATGCACCACCAGCGTACGCCGATAAGGTGCGCCGCAAAATTAAGCCACTCATTGTCTTTAACCCCGAATCCATTACGGGTAATCCGGCGGTTATCGTATTGGTGGATCTTGCGCCCGATGGGGCAATCTTGAAGCGTAGCGTGGTAACGTCCAGCGGAATTCAGAACTG
>CALRRC020000080.1:0-5124 GCA_943370515.1 Erythrobacter sanguineus
CTGAAACTCACCCGCTCCAAGCTCGAGTCCTTGGTCGAGGAGTTGATTGAGCGCACCATGGGCCCATGCCAAATGGCACTCAAGGATGCGGGCGTATCTGCATCTGACATCGATGACGTGATTTTGGTGGGCGGTCAAACGCGCATGCCAAAAGTGCAAGACAAAGTGAAGGACATTTTTGGTAAAGAGCCACGCAAAGACGTAAACCCAGACGAAGCCGTTGCTGTTGGTGCGGCGATTCAGGGATCGGTTTTGTCGGGCGACCGCAAAGACGTTCTGTTGCTGGACGTAACACCACTCTCCTTGGGTATTGAGACTTTGGGCGGCGTGATGACCAAGATGATTCCTAAAAATACAACCATCCCAACCAAGCATGCCCAGGTCTATTCCACAGCGGAAGATAACCAGCCTGCGGTCACGATTAAGTGCTATCAAGGCGAGCGCGAGATGGCCAGCGCCAATAAGTTATTGGGTGAATTTAATTTAGAAGGTATTCCACCGGCTGCGCGTGGTACCCCACAAATTGAAGTCACCTTCGATATTGATGCCAACGGTATTTTGCATGTCGCCGCCAAAGACAAAGCCTCTGGTAAAGAAAATAAAATTACCATTAAGGCGAACTCCGGTTTAACCGAAGAAGAAATTCAGCGAATGGTGAAGGATGCCGAAGCCAATGCAGCCGAAGACAAAAAAGTATTAGAGCTCGTTACTGCCCGTAACACGGCAGATGCCTTGGCCCACTCAACCAAGAAAGCATTGGAAGAGCATGGCGCTAGCTTAGAAGCTGGTGAGAAAGAAGCAATTGAGGCCGCTTTAAAAGATCTGGACGAGGCCATTAAAGGCAGCGACAAAGCAGCAATTGAGGCGAAAACCGAAGCGCTTGGTAAAGCGAGCCAAAAGCTGGGCGAGAAAGCCTTCGCTGCTGAGCAAGCCAAAGCCGGCGGCGGCGCTGCCCCCGGCGCTGCTGGTGCGAGTGCATCGCAAGGCGGTCCAGCCGATGCGGATGTAGTCGATGCCGACTTTAAAGAGGTTAAAGAGGATAAGAAATAATCCACTTTTTACATAAGCAATAAACACAAGTCGGCCCAGCGCCGACTTGTGTCGTTTTAATGATGCTGAGAGGAAGAGGCTGTGGCTACAAGTAAACGCGATTTTTATGATGTACTGGGCGTTGGAAAAAATGCCAGCGACGAGGATTTAAAAAAGGCGTATCGCAAATTAGCGATGAAGCATCACCCTGATCGCAATCCCGATAATCCCGGCGCTGAGGCTAAATTCAAAGAGGCGAAAGAAGCCTATGAGATGCTCAGTGATCCTCAAAAGCGTGCTGCTTATGATCAGTATGGCCATGCGGGCGTTGATCCCAATATGGGCGCTGGTGGATTTGCAGGCGGCGGTTTTGCGGATGCCTTTGGTGATATCTTCGGGGATATTTTTGGCCAAGGCGGTGGCCGCAGCGCCGGACCCCAGGTCTATAAAGGCGCCGATCTGCGCTACAACATGGACATTACCCTAGAGCAAGCAGCCGAGGGTTATTCCACCCAAATTCGGGTGCCTAGTTGGAGTAACTGTAAGCACTGTAGTGGCAGTGGCGCCGAGCCCGGCAGTAAAGTCGAAACCTGCCCAACGTGTAATGGTCAGGGACAAGTGCGGGTTGCGCAGGGATTTTTTTCAATGCAGCAAACCTGCCCCAAGTGCCGCGGTACCGGCCAATACATTCCAAAGCCTTGCAAGCAATGCCATGGCAGCGGTAAGTTAAAAGAACAGAAGACCTTAGAGATCAAAATTCCGGCAGGCATTGATGACGGCATGCGCGTTCGTTCGGTGGGCAATGGTGAGCCTGGCGTCAATGGAGGCCCCAGTGGCGATTTGTATGTCGAGGTACGCGTGAAGCCGCATCCGGTGTTCGAGCGCGATGGCACTGATCTGCATGTGCAAATGCCGATTTCGTTTGCGACCGCAACCATCGGTGGCGAGATTGAGGTGCCGACGCTGACCGGCCGAGTTGAGTTTCCGATTCCAGAGGGAACGCAGACAGGCAAAACATTCCGCTTGCGCAATAAAGGCATTAAAGGATTACGCTCAGCTGTCGTGGGTGATCTGTTTGTGCATGTGATGGTGGAGACACCAGTCAAGTTGTCCGATGAGCAAAAGGATCTACTTAAGCAGTTTGATGAGAGCCTAAAATCAGGCGGCGCTAAGCACAATCCCCATCAAAAGGGATGGTTCGATAGCGTTAAAAGCTTTTTTAGTTAAAGCGGAATCCGCTAGGAAGCGAAGCCGTGTTCCGGACCCGGAAAGCGACCCGCTTTAACATCGCGAACAAAGGCTTTGATTGCCGCCTCAATGGAGGGTTTGCCTTCCATAAAATTCTTGACGAATTTGGGCGGCTTGCCCGGACTAATTCCGAGCATGTCGGGCAATACCAATACCTGACCTGAGCAGTCGGGTCCAGCTCCAATCCCAATGGTTGGAATCGATACCGCTTCTGTAATTTTTTTTCCTAAGGCCGATGGTATGGCCTCGAGCACCAGCAGCTGGGCACCAGCAGCGGCGCACGCCTGGGCTTGTTCCAGCATCAGTACTGCTGCATCTTTATTCTTGCCTTGTACTTTGTAGCCACCAAGCAAATGGACCGACTGCGGCAACAAGCCAAGGTGAGCGCATACGGGTACGCTACGCTCAACCAAGTGGGCAATGATATCCAGTTGCCAATCGCCTCCTCCCTCGAGCTTCACCATGTCGGCACCTGCACGCATCAGTTCGGCAGCAGACTCTAAAGCAAGGTAGGGATCGCCATAACTGGCAAAGGGTAAATCAGCCATCAAAAAAGCTTTGGCATTGGCCCGAGCAACGCACTGGGTGTGATATGCCATCTCGTCGACGGTAACCGGCGTCGTGCTGTTATGGCCTTGCACAACATTACCGAGGGAGTCACCCACCAAAATCACATCAATGTCGCAGCGATTGAGGAGTGCAGCCATGGTGGAATCGTAGGCCGTCAGGACAGTAATTTTTTCCTGCTCTGCATGCATTGAGAGCAGTTTAGAAATCGTAATGGGCTTTTCGCCTTGCAAATAACTCATACCGCCAGTGTAATGAATTAATGGGCCGAGGGGCGATATTCGGCTTTTTCGTCGCTGGCGCAGTTGCGGCAGGTCAGTTTTTCAATGCGCTGATGCGCTACCTGGGGTAGGTAACTTTTGAGCGCGCCAAACTCCGGCAAAAAGAAATCCGGGGCAATTTCTAAGAGGGGGAGTAATACAAAGGAGCGCTCGGTAATGCGGGGATGCGGTAAGGTCAGCTCGGAGTCGGCCTGCGCAACTCCTTCAAAATACAAAATATCCAAATCTAGGGTGCGCGGCGCATTTTCATAGGGACGCTCGCGACCAAATTGCTGTTCAATCGTTTGGCAGACGTGAAGCAAGCCATAGGGCGTTAAGTCGGTCTCAATCTGCACTACTGAATTAATGTAGTCGCCACCCGTCGCCTCTACTGGCGCGCTTTGGTAAAGGCAGCTTTTATGGATGATTTGCAGTTGACTACGCAAAGCCAAGCAAACCATGGCATCGGTAATGATTTGCCGTGTATCGCCGACATTGCCGCCAAATCCAATAAACGCTTTTGCCATAGTGGCTCCCAACTCAAGATCTGAGTACTTTACTGAACATTTCCAAATCGTGCTTGGCAGCCCTCATTTAGTCGGTAGCGGCCTGATCAGGGCCTGCTGCGGCCGCTTTGGGCTTACGCCGCCTGCGCCGCTTGGTCGCTGGGCCGCCCGCACCTAAGAGGGAAACCTCCTCTTTGACGGAGGCCAATAGCGCTTCTTGCTGCAGCGGGTCGGCATCAATAAAACGCGTCCACCATTGCCCTAAACTTGCGGGGCGCTCACCCGTGGCGCAGCGGAGCAGCATGAAGTCATAGCCCGCTCGAAAACGTGGCAACTCCAGCATCCTCTGCGGGAAGCGACCAATCCGTTTATCGAGCCGAGGCTGCAGAGCCCAGATCTCGCGCATGTCGGCTTCGAAGCGACGTTGAATCATCATCCCCTTGCTTTGGGTTGCGATCACGTCGTCCATGGCGTCATGCAAAGCGGCAATATTAGCCATGCCAGCAGCTAGATTTTTTTGCCATGTACTGAGTAACTCAGGCCACAGCAGGGTAGCAAATAGAAAGCCGGCAGAAACCCCTTTGCCATTCTGAATCCGTTCATCGGTATTGTTAAGTGCCAAGCGTATAAATGCTTCGCTCCCTGGAACGCCGGCTTTGGGGTCGAGTGCGGCATCAAGTAAGGGCAATACACCATGATGCAGACCTGCTTCGCGCAAGCCCTGAATGGCTTGCCAAGAGTAGCCAGACATGAGCAGCTTGAGGATTTCATCAAAGAGCCGAGCGGCGGGTACGTCATGAATCAACTTAGCCAGTTTGGCAATCGGCGCGCGCGTTTCCGGGGACAGGGTAAAGCCCGTTTTAGCCGCAAACCGAATGGCCCGCAACATGCGCACCGGGTCTTCGCGGTAGCGTTTGGATGGATCACCAATCATGCGTAGGGTGCGCTGCTGCATGTCCGCCATGCCGCCGTGGTAATCGAGGACGGTTTCAGTGGTAGGATCGTAATACATGGCATTAATGGTGAAGTCACGCCGCGTAGCATCTTCTACTTGAGTACCCCAAACGTTGTCGCGCAGAATGCGGCCGCTGTCAGCGACGTGGTCGCCGGCGTTTTCCAGTAAAGCCCTAAAGGTAGATACTTCAATGATTTCAGGACGCTCTTTACCAAAAAAAGTGACGTGCACAATCTGAAAGCGGCGACCGATTAAGCGGGATTTCCGAAACAACTTTTGCACTTGTTCCGGTGTGGCATTGGTTGCTACATCAAAGTCTTTTGGACCAATGCCGAGTGCAAGATCACGTACTGCACCGCCAACGATGTAGGCCTGATAGCCTGCCTGCTGCAAGGTATGGGTTACTTTGACTGCATTTTTCGAGAGGAGTTGCGGGTCAATCCGATGGGCTTTTTTGCTAATGCGCTTGGGAGCGCCGGCAGCAGCGGATTGCGTTAGCTTGGCTCGGGGACTGCGGCGGAAAATACGCTGGATTAACTTGGTAATCATGCGAACAATT
>CALRRC020000081.1:0-5123 GCA_943370515.1 Erythrobacter sanguineus
CGAGGTAGATTTTGCAATAGGGTAGCGGCACTTGCACCGTCAAACTGGCTCGGAAGCGCAGCAAAGACGCTGCTACCAGAACCAGACATTTGGGGCTTAGCGCTTGGCAGGGCCCGGGTGATCCAATCTATTGCATCCTTCACTTCAGGACAAATCTGCATCGCTACCGCCTGACAGTCATTGGTATATGCCTGATGCGGTAGTGGAGATGCAAGAAAGCGATCTATTGTAATCGGGGCGTGATCACGGGTCAATTCAGGGTGCTCAAAAAGTGCTTTGGTAGCAATCCCACGATTGGGGAAAATCACGATAAAGCCTTGCTCGGGAAGGGTAATCGCCTCAATTACCTCACCAATTCCCTCCACAAAAGCATTGCTTCCATGGATAAAGAAAGGTACATCGGCGCCCAATTGCAGGCCCAGCGCCATTAGCTCTGGGCGTGAAAGCTGAAGGTTCCAAAGGTGATTTAGGCCAATTAAGGTAGAGGCGGCATCGGAGGACCCTCCACCCAGACCGGCTCCAACCGGCAATTCTTTGTGGAGAGTAATTTCAACGCCCATGGCCACATTGCACGCGCGTTGTAGCAGGGTTGCCGCACGGACCACCAAGTCATCACCTTCAGCAATGCCGGGAACGGGGTTGATGCGGGAAATGCGATTATTTTTGGTGCTGGTAAGGGTGACGGTATCGTACCAATCAATTAACTGAAAGGCGGATTGCAGTAGGTGATATCCATCGTTCCGGCGGCCAACAATGTGCAGAAACAAATTCAGTTTGGCGGGTGCTAAGAGGGTAAGCGTATCAGTCATCAATTTGATCAAAAACAAGGCGAATATCGATTGGCCCTGTTTTCGTGTTTCGGGTCATATTCAGTTTTTCTAGCTTACTGCTGGACTCGCCCCAAACGTAGGATAGGTTCCATCCGTCTTGACTGATTTTCGAAACAATACCGCTAGGACTGCGCTCTAAGCTGGCCGGGCTACCAGGCCTGACTTGACCGCGCAACCAGTCGGATAAACCGCGCGCAGGTAAAGGAAGCCCTAATGCAGACTGAATCAGGGTATCCGCATCAATCGCTTTGCTTATCTTTCCGCCGCGTTCTAATACTGCTTCACCCGGAGTAATGGTGATTTTTGCAATCGAGCCACCGACCGGATTTCGAATCTCTAAGGTATCGTTCAGCACATCTTGGCTGAGGGTGAAGCCGCCAGAGCCGCCCTCAGCAGGCCGGTCAGCGCCGCCATTCATGCGGATTGAAAAACGGCCATCCCAAACAATCTTGGTTGACTGATTGGGCATCACCCAGTTGGGCTTAAAGCGTTTTAAGGTTTCACGCAAGGTTGCATTGTTCGCATCCATTCGTTCAGCATCCCGCCATGCGTTTTCCGCGGCGTTCGGATTGCCGATAGCCCAATACACCTCACCTAAGTGCGCCGATATTTCTGCTTCCGGCTTCATCTTGGCCGCCTGATTGAGCTGGTCGCGTGCCAGCTCCAGTTTACCCATGCGGAAATTAACCCAGCCGAGGCTATCTAAAATAAAAGCATCTTGTGGTGCCAAATTGTGTGCTTTAGTGATGAGGGCAAAGGCTTCTGGGAGATTCTGCTTTCGATCAGCTAAAGAGTAGCCCAGGGCATTCAGCGCATTGGCATCGTTCGGCGTTTTTTTCAGAATCTGCCGCAGGGTCGATTCCATCACATCAAAGCGATTGGCTTTTTCAGCTGCCATCGCATAGGTATACATAATGCCGGAGTCAGTGGGCAGGGGTCTAAGTGCATTAATAATTTCAAAATAGGCGCGCAGTGCTCCGGCCTCGTCAATTGCGCGACCCAACAGTGGCTGCAACTGTTTTAAGGTGCGCTCTTGACTCGCAGCATCTTGTTTTTGCAATAAGGCAATCGCGGGCTTTACGGAATCAGACCAGCGTTGATTTAGCATTAATAATGTAACCAGCACTTCTTTTGGCTTCGTATCCCCTGCGGGAGCAAGTCTGTCCCATACGGTAGCTGCATCCAGAGCAAGCTCAGGGGCATTGGCTGCAATGGCAATCTCCATGGCACGCTGCGCCAGCTGAGGATCGCCGGTTTGCCGGGCGAGGCTAAGGTAGGTTTGGTAGGCTAGCGCGGGTTCACCCCGCTGGAGGGCTATTTCAGATGCCAGGATCTCAAAAACCTGTTCGCCACTAGCGCCCCGGGCGCTGTGGGCCAATGAGGCCCAGCTGAGGCATACACTAGCCAGTAATAGCACGGCAATCTTGCGAGCCGGCAAGGGGGCCTTAGCGAGGTGCAGATGTATGAAATGGGTCATAAGCACATTCTAATCTCCGAATCTACAATTCACCTATGCCAGAACTCCCAGAAGTTGAAGTGACTCGCCTTGGAATACAGCCGCACCTGGAAGGGGAGCGGATTACGGACGTCCTGATTATTGATGGCAGGTTGCGCTGGCCCGTGCCGCGTAATCTGCGGGCAATCTTGCTGGGCCAAACCCTGCACGGTATTGAACGACGGGGAAAGTATTTGTTGTTGCAAATGGATCAAGGGCATTTGCTGATCCATTTGGGCATGACGGGAGTCTTGCGGGTATTGCCAGTTAAGGAGCCATTAAAGCCCCATGACCGGGTGGTGGTGGTATTCGGTAAGCGCAGCTTGCGCTTGCATGATCCGCGTAAATTTGGGGCCGTGCTGTGGCATGCAAACAAGAGCGGTCCCATCGAGAATCACCCCTTGCTACTCAAGTTGGGAACAGAACCCTTTTCCGCTGATTTTGAGAACGAGCGGGGCGCCGCTGTCCTTTACCGCTGTTCGCGTGGTCGTAGTGTTGCAGTCAAATCGTTTTTATTGGCAGGGCAGGCTGTCGTCGGGGTTGGCAACATTTACTGCTCGGAGAGTTTATTTGAAGCCGGAATACATCCTGCAAAGCAAGCCGGAAAATTAACGAAGCCACAATGCGCGCGTTTAGCTAGCGCAGTACGCATGGTGCTAAAGAAAGCAATTGCCGCAGGTGGCAGTACCTTGCGTGACTTTGTGGATAGCGAGGGTAAGCAGGGCTACTTCATGATGGAAAGCAAAGTCTATGATCGACGGTGCGAGCCCTGCCGAGTGTGCAAGACACCGATTCAGCAGATTGTTCAAGGTCAGCGTTCTACCTACTTTTGCCCGGTATGCCAAAAGCGCTAAGTACGCAGCCGACGCATGATGCCACTCTGATTGCATCCTTTTCAAAGCGACTAATTCAGTGGCATAAAAAGCATGGACGCCATGGCATGCCATGGCAAAGCATTACTGATCCCTATGCTGTATGGGTTTCTGAAATCATGCTGCAACAAACCCAGGTAGCCACCGTGCTGGAGCGCTACCCCAAAATGATGAAGCGCTTTCCATCGGTAGTGCATTTGGCTCGCGCCGATATTGATGAGGTATTGGCTGAATGGAGTGGCCTTGGTTACTACTCGCGGGCGCGCAATTTACACGCCTGTGCAAAGCAAGTGGTAACGCAATACCAAGGGCAATTTCCACCCGATCCTCTGGCCCTAGAAGGCCTCAGCGGAATTGGGCGATCTACAGCCGGCGCCATTGCCGCATTTGCCTTTCGGGTCAGGACACCGATCTTGGATGCCAATGTGAAGCGCGTATTGGCTCGGCTATTTGGTATTAGCGGCGTACTCCAAGAAAAGAAGGTGACGGATTCGCTATGGCAGCTAGCCACTGAACTGCTCCCGCCATCACCAAAAGATATGCCGGTATATACCCAGGCACTGATGGATTTTGGCGCCACCTGGTGCACCGCAAAACAGCCGGTTTGCTTGACACAAAAAACACAATGCCCATTTGAGGGTTCATGTCAGGCAAAGACCTTAGATCAAGTGCTTGCGATTCCAAAAAAAGAAATTAAAAAGAAGTCACCGCAATTTGCGTGTGCGGTTGGCATTCTGACCCACGGCAATACGGTGCTATTGCAAAAGCGTCCCCCTAAAGCCATCTGGGGCGGTCTTTGGTCGCTGCCTGAGAGTCGGTGGCAAGCACAAACAGCGATGGATACCAACTCCAAAGTGCAGGCAGAGCTATTAACGGGCGAGCAGCTGTTCGACTTGATTCTGCCAAACCCATTTTCTAAAAAGCCATCGGCTTTGCTTGGGCAATCAGTAAGGATGGGTACGCATCTGAAGCATGTTTTTAGCCACCGCATTTTGCAGATTCAGGCCTATGAGATGGCCCTCGATGGCAAAGCAAAAAAAGAGTTGGACAGGATCATTGAGTCAAATGAAGCCGAATTTATTTGGGCTGAGCTAGATGCGCTCGAGCAATACGGACTTCCCCAGCCGATCAGGCTACTTTTGGAGGGGTTGAATCGAGCTCGCGGTGGCGCTGAATCAGATCAATCCGCGAATGTAGCTCCGATTGCTTTAAAAAGTAGCTCATAAGTTGATCAACTAAAAAAACCGAGCGGTGCTGACCGCCGGTGCAGCCAATCGCAACGGTCAAATAGCTTCGGCCATCCGCAATGTAACTGGGAAGCCACTTCTCAATAAAGTGAATGATGTCTTCTTCCATGCTCTTGACAACCGGAAGTTCCCGCAAAAAGGCTTTCACTGGTTCGTCATGCCCTGTTAATGGGCGCAGTACTTTATCGTAATGGGGGTTAGGGAGGCAACGAACATCAAACACTAGATCAGCTTCGCTAGGCACTCCTTTCTTAAAGCCAAATGACTCCAGAATAAGTGTGAGGCCATTGGGCTTTTCTTTGAGAAGCTCGTGAATCCATGCGCGCAAGGTATGCGATGGAAGATTGCTGGTATCGATGCTGTGGGCTTGCTCTCGGAGTGGATCAAGCAAACTGCGTTCACGCTCGATGGCCTCAATGATGGTGGCAGATTGATTCTGTTGGGCACTGACAGCGGTAGATAGGGGATGGCGACGACGCGTTTCCGAGAATCGCTGCACCAAAGTGTTGGTGTCGGCATTCAGAAATAGAATACGGACCTCATGCTTTTTGCGAATTACTTCTAAAAGGGTTGGCAATTCGGAAATAGATTGGCCGCGACGCGCATCGATTGCAACTGCAACAAACGCACGCCCTTCATTTTCCATCGCAGTGATGAGGTTTTCTAACAGCGGCACAGG
>CALRRC020000082.1:0-5075 GCA_943370515.1 Erythrobacter sanguineus
TTCTAAGTTTTGTGAAACTCTGGGACTGGTATCACGATGCCTTAACCCATAAGCAAAGCAATCGCCAGCTCGAAAATCGCTGCCGCAGTCAGTTTTTATCACCACGGCGACTGCGTGAGTGGCGTTATGTGCATGGGCAGTTACACACCATGCTCGGCGAAAAAGGCTGGAAAGAAAACGGCCTACCTGCCACCTATGAGCAAATTCACTTGGCTTTGTTAACGGGTCTACTGGGTCACGTAGCAAAAAAAGAAGAGGAAGAGCGTGGTCCGCATGCCGGCTCTTATTTAGGCGCACGCAGTATTCGTCCCCACATTTGGCCAGGCTCTACCTTGAGTAAAAAAGCGGGCGCCTGGATTTTGGCAGGGGAGTTGCAAGAGACCAGTCGCTTGTATGCGCGCACGATTGCCAAGATCGAGCCGCAATGGGTTGAGAAGGTGGCGGCGCACCGCTTGGTTAAATCCTTGAGTGATCCCTTTTGGGATAACCGCCAAGGCGAGATCATGGCGTTTGAACGAGGCACCCTTTATGGATTGCCGATTTACCATGGCCGCAAAGTACGCTTTGCGCCCCATGATGCGCTGGAAGCGCGCCAGTTATTTATCCAGCAGGCCTTGGTTGGCGCCGAGCTTTTTGGTCGCATGGAAACGCTCGCTCAAGAAAAGGAACTAGAGGCGCTCAGTAAAAAAACCTACCCCAGTTGCTTTGCGTTCTTTTGGCACAACCGCAAGTTAATTCGGGAGATTGAGGCCTTAGAGCACCGATCCCGCCGCCCCGATGTATTGGTAGATGAACAGTTGCTTTTTGCTTTTTATGAGAGTCGCCTACCCAGTGATGTCTTCAGCCGATCTGGTATGCAGGCTTGGCTACAAAAGACGGTAGATGCAGAAGCAAGCCTGCGTTTAGATAAAGCCGATTTAATGCGCCATGAGGCTGCCGGCATTACCGTTGACCGCTATCCAAAGATCTTGAACATGGGTGGTAGCAGCCTTAGCCTCACTTACCATTTTGAGCCGGGTAGCGTTAAAGACGGTGTGACCTTAGTGATCCCATTAACAGTACTCAATCAAATTGATGGCCGCCGCTGCGAGTGGTTGGTCCCCGGCATGTGTGAGGAAAAAACCCTGCTCTTACTTAAAACTCTGCCACAAAAACTACGGCGTCACTGCGTACCCTTGCCGGATTACGCCAAAGGCTTTATGCAGCGCGTAACGGATGCTAAGCAATTTGGTGTGGGCGATTACATGGATGCCCTAATTACCGATTTGCGCAAGGAGAAGGGCCTAGAATTCAAGCGGACAGACTTTCGTCCCGAGGCATTGCCGGCCCACTGTGCCATGAACTTTCGTTTGGTTGATGAGCATGGGCGTCAACTGGAGCTGGAGCGGAATTTATCGCGCTTGCGCGCCGAGTATGGCCAAGAGGCCCGCAGTGCGTTTCAGGCAGTAGCGCAAGAAACAGTGGCTACCGAGGTTATGCAAGTGGATAGCAAAAAAACCAATGCGCCCTCGAGCAATACCCCTGCAACCGCAGTCATTGGCGGATATCGCCAATGGGATTTTGGTCCTTTGCCCGAGACGCTGGAAATTCAAAAGGGAAACAAAACCTTGTTTGGTTATCCCGCTTTAGTAGATCGCGGTGATGCAGTGGACCTCGAGGTATTTGATGATTTGATTGAAGCGCGAAAAGTGCATTGGCAGGGTTTACGTCGCTTGTTTGCCATCAGTCAAAAGGATACGCTGAAGGCTTTGCAAAAACAAATGCCAGGCGCCCGCGAAATTGGCTTGCTGTTTATTAACATTGGCCAAGTGGATCAATTCATTGAGCAGATACTGCAGCTGGCATTGGAGCGGGCGTTTATGCAAGATCCCCTGCCGAGTAATGCCGAGGAGTTCGCTGAGCGGGTCAGCAGCGGCAAACCCCGCTTGACCTTGATTGCTCATGAAATTGCCCGCCACACTTTGGCAGCGCTCGAGGCCCATGCCGAGACGCAGAAAAAAATGGCACAAGCAAAAGCGGTTTCGCAAACTGCCCATGCGGATATGGCAGAGCAAATTCAGGGCCTGATTTTCCCGAAAATGTTGGTGGAAATTCCCTATGCGCAACTGGTGCATTTACCAAGGTACCTCAAGGCCATTGCGCTCCGTATTGAGAAGATGCGCACGAATCCAGCACGGGATGCCCAGTGCCAGCGGGACTGGGAGTCGCTTGCTAGGCCATGGCAAAAGCGCCTCCACGGCAATAAGGGCTCATCCTATGCAATGCAGGATGACCCGGGCTTGCAGGATTTTCGTTGGCAGCTCGAAGAACTCCGTGTGGCCTTGTTTGCGCAGGAACTCAAAACCCCAACCCCGATGTCTTTAAAGCGCCTCGAAAAGGTCTTTGCAAGCCTGCGTTAAGCCACAAACTGCTTACAATAGGGCTATAGATCAACTTTCATTTGTAAACAGGCCATTGACGTGCATACACCCGTATTTTTTAAACTTGCTGTGAGATTAGTAGTTCCTTTTATGGCTGCTTCCATGCTTTTCGGAGCGGCTCACGCTGCCAAGTTAACTGAGCCCACGCTGGCTGTCGTTTTAAATTCTGGGGATGCCAGCGTGAGCTTGGTGGACATGAAAACGCGCACGGTTACCAAAACCATACCCATCGGTAAAGAGCCGCATCACGTCATGTTGACCCCGGACGAGAAAACCTTGCTCGTTGCCAATGCTATGGGAAACGACATTGCCTTGATGAATCCATTGACGGGCGAGGTCACTGGACGTATTCCCAAAATCATCGACCCTTACCACATTGGTTACTCTCCCGATAACCGCTGGTTTATTACTGCGGCAAACCGTTTGGACCGCGTTGATATTTATGCTGCGAATGGGGCGGATTTAAAGTTAGCCAAAACGATTGCTGTCGGCAAAACCCCAAGCCACATTGCATTTACTGCGGACAGTAAGCTTGCCTTTGTGACGATGCAGGATTCCAATGACCTTGCTGTCATTGATTTAGTTAATCAAACCTTGTTATGGAAGATACCAACCGGGCCGGCACCAGCTGGACTGTGGATGACTCCGGGAGATCAATACCTTTTGGTTGGCATTACTGGCGGCGACTATGTGCAAGTGATCGACTGGCGTAATCGCCGCGAAATCAAAAAGATTTTTACTGGCAAAGGTGCCCATAACTTTCGACCGCAAGGCGATCGCAAGCATGTGTTTGTAACGAACCGCATTGCTTCCAGTATTTCCCTGATTAATATGCAGACCCTAGAAAAGGTGGGTGACATCACTGGCCTGCCAGCCGGACCAGACGATATGGAGTTAACGCCCGATGGTAAGCAATTGTGGGTTACCTTTCGGTTTGCGCGCAAAGCTGGTGTGATTGATGTGCCAACCATGAAATTAGTCAGCGTCATCCCGGTGGGTAAATCACCGCACGGCATTTTCTTCCATCCGCGGGCACCTTGGGAGTAATGCACCGCATGCGCTTTTCAATTAGGCCCTTTCTTTGCCTGTCACTCGCCTTCACTTCTTTGCTGGGGGCGAGCTTTGCCCAAGCACAAACTTGCCAAAAGCCGATTTACCTTACCTTTGATACTGGCAACATGGCGGTAGCAGAAACGGTTGCTGCGATATTGAATCGGCAGCAAGTGAAGGCAACTTTCTTTTTGGCCAATGAAAAAACCTTCCGTGGCGACTACTCCTTAGATGATGGCTGGAAATCCTTTTGGCAAGAGCGAGTCAAAGAAGGGCATCGGTTTGGAAGCCATACCTATGATCATGTTTACTTTGTGAAAGACGTGCCAGCAAATTCAGCTGGCGATGCGCGGGTTCAAATGAAACCGGAGTTCGGCGCCAACGCTAAACAAGTTAAGTCGATGAACGGCGCTGAAGTCTGTGCCGAGATTAATCGGGTGAACACCCGTTTTCAGGAGCTGAGTAATCGACCCTTGGATCCGATTTGGCGTGCTGCCGGCGGTAAGACATCGCCTCGCTTAATTGCCATGGCGGAGCAGTGTGGGTATCGCCACATTGGCTGGGCACCTGCCGGATTTTTAGGTGATGAATTAAGTTCAGAGAAATTTCCTAATCAAGCGCTTTTGGAAAAAGCCTTGCAATCGGTTAAGCCGGGCGATATTACGATGGCGCATTTGGGCATTTGGTCGCGTAAAGATGCTTGGGCTCCAGCTGTTCTAGAGCCACTGATCGAGGGCTGGAAACGTAAGGGCTACTGCTTTGATGTGCTTCCTTTAAGTCCGGCGAGGGCAAAACCAGCATGAGCTCGGTCGATACCGATTTAACCATCGCTCGCTGGTATGGTGAAGTGCAGGAGAGCCTCTATCGGCACGTCGTGGAGCCACTTTTATTTCAGCTCAATTGGATTGGATTGGCGGAAGACGCTTACGATGGCGTAGAGTGGTTTATGTTGGGTGTACTGCAGATTGCCATCATTGTGCTGGTGTTGCGGACTTGGGAGCGAATCAATCCTGCAGAGGATCAAGGTGCGCACGTCAAAGCCAAGTGGCCCGATATTGCCTATACGCTCTTTCATCGGCTCGGCTTTTTTCAAGTGTTCATCTTCTTTGCATTCTCTGGACTATTTTTCCAGATGCAATCGGTTTTGCACGACTGGCGCTTTGAGCGACTCAATGTGGAAGATTGGTGGCCGGGTGTCACCACTATTCCGCTAGTGAGCTTTTGCATTTACCTCGTGATGCTGGACTTGGTGGAGTATGGTTATCACCGTGCCTCCCATCGATTTCAGTGGTGGTGGCAATTGCATACCTTGCACCACAGTCAAGTTGCCATGAATGCCTGGTCGGATGACCGTAATCACGTTATCGATGACATCATGCATGCCTTGGTCTTTGCATTCTTTGCCTTACTTTTTGGCGTCTCCCCAAGTCAGTTTGTCTTTTTGGTGGTGGTTGGTCAGTTGATCGAAAGTTGGCAGCACGCGAATCTTAAAATTCATTTAGGCCTTGGGCGTTATTTTTTGATTTCACCGATGTTTCATCGGATGCACCATGCCGTTGGCTATGTGCATGAGGCTAAAGGGAAGCCGGGCGTCTTAGGCGGCTG
>CALRRC020000083.1:0-5062 GCA_943370515.1 Erythrobacter sanguineus
CAAGTCACGCGGCCCAGTCGCCCGTAATACAGACGAGTACGAAGACGACTTATTCAATACTAGAGAGCGAGAGGGCAACTTGCGGCAACGACGTTATCGCCTTGATAAGATAAGCCAGTGGTTACAGGATACTTTTGCTAAAGAAGCCACTAAACCACCGCCAACTAAAAAGAAGTGATCGCGCTTTGCTGAGCCTAGGGCTGCTGCTCTGCCTCAGCCCTGGCTTTATCGAGCTCCGCATCCTTTAAATCATCTGCAATGTCTTCAGCTGATTTTTTGGGCTCGTAGAAGCGCGCAATCAATAGACCCAGCTCATACAGCAAGGTCATCGGAATGGCCAACAATAATTGAGAGAGTACATCTGGAGGCGTGACAATTGCTGCAATGACAAACGCGCCCACAATCACGTAGGGTCTGCTTTCCCTCAGCTTCGCCAGGGTCACAATGCCCATGCGCACCAGAACTACCACTACGACTGGTACTTCAAAGGTAATGCCAAACGCCAAGAAGGTAGTCATGGCAAAACTCAAGTACTTATCAATGTCCGTGCTCATCTCCGCACCCAAGGGAGCGTTGTACTGGGCCATGAAATTAAATACCGTTGGAAAGACTAAGAAGTAAGCAAAGGCCATGCCGAATAGGAAGAGGCTATAGCTGCTCACTACCAGTGGAATGACTAATTTACGTTCGTGCTGATAGAGGCCCGGCGCAATAAATGCCCACAACTGATAGAGCACCCATGGCAAGGCAATTAAGAATGCCACCAGCATGGTGACCTTCATTGGCACAAAGAAGGAGCCCGTAATATCGGTCACGATCATTTTGCCGCCTGCAGGCAAGGAACTAAGGAGGGGCTGTGCAAAGATATGAAAAATATCCGGCGCCCAATAGGCCAAGCTAGCAAACACAATAATGATGGCCAGACCTGCTTTGATAACGCGATCACGCAACTCAAATAAGTGCGATAAAAAACTCTCTTGCAAGCCCTCGCCTACGGTTGCATCGGCCTTGGCATCGTGATCAGCTGCATCGTGGTTGAGTTTGTTATTGCTATCGCTCGGCTGTGTCATACATTACTTCATAGAAGAGGTGTGGCGATAGCGCTTCATGCGCGCCGCGCCCGACTGCACACGTGTACGTGTGCCTGAGGAATGCTTAAACCAGCTTGGGCGATTGCCGCGCTTCACGCGCCAACTATCACGGCCCTGGCGCAAACTCTCGCGATATACAGCGTTCTCGTCGAGACTCATAGTGCTACTAAAGTTGGATACGTAAGTGCTGGTGTCGGCTTGATCACTTAGGTTGAGCTGAGCCTCTTGCACTGTTGAATTAATACTGCTTTCAACATCTTTGAACATTGAAGTGCTTTCTTCGCGGAGCTTCTTGAATTCATCGAGCTCCATTTGGCGATTTACTTCGCTGCGCACTTCAGACATATAGCGCTGAGCACGGCTAAACAAATTACCGGCCATGCGGGCGATCTTAGGCAAGCGCTCTGGCCCGACTACTACCAATGCGACGACTGCAATCAACGCGAGTTTTGAAACTCCAAGATCAATCATGTAACTGCACTACGGGGATTGCAATCATGTCTTGATTACTTATTGAGGTCTTTAGCCTGAACGTCCACGGTTTTGTCAGCGGACGCGGTTTGCTGCGTTGCTGTCTGCGGAATTTGCTCTGCTTTGTCTTCACCGGTTTTCATGCCATCTTTGAAGCCTTTAACAGCGCCGCCCAAATCGCTACCCATATTGCGCAGCTTTTTGGTGCCAAATACCAGCATCACGATTACTAGAACAACCAGCCAATGCCAAATACTGAATGAACCCATTTTCTGCTCTCCTTGTCTTATTTATTCCAGGGGCGCGGCCCGCCCATCACATGCAAATGCGTGTGATAAACCTCTTGACCCCCATCTGCGCCATTATTCAGGGATAAACGAAAGCCACCTTCCCGTCCGGGACGGCAACCTTGCTCAACCGCCAAGCGTGGTGCTAATGCCATCATTCTACCCAGCAATTGGGCGTCCAGGGGCGCATCTGCCTCTAGGGTGGTGATGTGCCGCTTTGGTATCAATAAAAAATGAATGGGGGCGGCCGGGTTAATGTCCTTAAAACCAAAAACCTCCTCGTCTTCATAGACTTTTTGGCAGGGAATGGCGCCGGCAACAATCTTGCAAAAAATGCAGTTTTCGTGATTTTCCATGATGTACTCGATCGAAATAGGGCTTTAATACTACAAAAGCAATGGATTTAGGGTGTTCTAGCGGCTTTCTCGGCGATGCCAGAAACCCCTTCACGGCGTGTGAGTTCTGTCAAGACATCCTCGGGTCGCAGGCCAAACTGGGATAAAGCGACCAGGCAATGAAACCACAAATCAGCCATCTCTCCAACCAGGAGGGCTTGTTGCTCAGGAGTCAAATTGCTGTTGCGACTGTCTTTTGCGGCCATCACGGTTTCGGTAGCCTCTTCGCCAATCTTTTTCAGGATGGCGTCATCGCCCTTAGAAAAGAGCTGGGCAATATAAGAGGATTTAGGATCAACTTTACCTGCTGCCAAATCCGCACGGCGACCATCAACCACATCCGCCAAGTGGGCCAGCACCGCATCTAAGTTAGGAGAATTGTTATCTTTACTCATAAATGCATTCTATTCCACTGGCTTTTTCCAGGCACACGCATTGGTATCCCAGTCTAAGAAAAAACAACTGTGCTCACCGGTATGGCATGCAATGCCGTCTTTTTGATCCACGATCAGGAGGATCGTATCGCCATCGCAATCTAAGCGAATATCTTTTACTGTTTGGGTATGACCCGACTCTTCGCCCTTGTGCCATAACTTTTGGCGTGAGCGTGACCAGTAAACCGCTTCACCGATTTGTATGGTTTTCAGTAAGGCATCTCGGTTCATCCATGCCATCATCAAGACATCACCAGAGCCGAACTCTTGGGCAATCACGGCTACTAAGCCTTGCGCATTCCAGGTCACCGCATCCAACCATGAGCCTGGAGCAATATTGGGATTGGGCTTAAATGATGGTGCGGGGGTAGTCATAGGGTTTCATTCTGACAGAAGCAGAAGAACGTTGCCAATTTAAGTACTTTAAAGCCGAACCGCTATTCCCTGGGCCGCCATAAATTCTTTAGCCTGCCTGACTGTGTAGGTGCCGTAATGAAAGATGCTGGCTGCTAGTACGGCATCGGCACGGCCTTTGGTAATGCCATCGACCAAGTGCTGCAAGTTACCAACACCGCCACTGGCAATCACTGGAACTGGAACGGCTTTACTAACAGCTGCGGTAAGCGCAAGATCAAAACCATCTTGGGTACCATCTTGATTCATGCTGGTGAGTAAGATTTCTCCGGCGCCGCGGCGGCTGACTTCGCTTGCCCACTCCACCACATCGAGCCCAGTTGCAGTTCTACCGCCATGGGTAAATACTTCCCAGTGATTGTCTGCAACGCGCTTGGCATCAATCGCAACCACAATGCACTGCGAGCCGTAATGCGCGGCGGCATCCGATACTAAGTCGGGATTGGCTACCGCCGATGAATTCATGCTCACCTTGTCCGCGCCCGCATTGAGTAAACGGCGGACATCGCCAACGGCGCGCACGCCCCCACCCACCGTCAGCGGAATAAATACTTGCGCGGCAACGGCTTCAATGATGGGCAGTAATAAATCACGGCCATCGGATGTTGCAGTAATGTCTAAAAAAGTGAGTTCGTCAGCGCCTTGCTCATCGTAGCGGCGCGCAATTTCAACGGGATCGCCGGCATCACGCAATCCGACAAAATTAATGCCCTTGACTACGCGCCCTGCGGTTACATCCAGGCAAGGAATAATTCGTTTTGTTAACACCGTTTAGCTACTAAGCTTTTTTGCAATCAGCGCGGCGTACTTGGCCGTTTGCTCATCGGCATACTTCTGGGCTGTGGTCAGATCTAAATCGCCGGAGTAAATCGAGCGACCGGCAATCACGCCCATCACGCCCTCTTCTTCTGCTGCGCAAAGCGCTTCAATGTCTTTGTTATTGGATAGGCCGCCACTCGCAATAATCGGAATGCGCACGGCTTGAGCCAGCTTAATCGTAGCATCCATGTTCACACCTTTGAGCATGCCATCGCGGCCAATATCGGTATACACGATTGCCTCAACGCCGTAGTCTTCAAACTTCTTGGCTAGATCAATCACTTCATGGCCGGTCAGCTTGCTCCAGCCATCGGTAGCCACCTTACCATCGCGCGCATCGATACCCACCATGATGTGCCCACTAAATGCAGTGCAAGCATCTTGCACAAATCCAGGGCTCTTGACGGCAGCCGTACCAATGATGATGGTACTAATGCCGTCGTCGAGCAAACGTTCAATCGTCTCCAGATCCCGAATGCCGCCGCCCAGTTGCACGGGGATGTCATCGCCTACCGCTTTGAGAATGGCTTTGATGGCAGATTCATTTTTGGGCTTACCGGCAAAGGCCCCATTGAGGTCAACTAAATGCAAACGGCGCGCGCCTTTGCTGACCCAATGTTTTGCCATTGCAGCAGGGTCTTCTGAAAAAACCGTAGCGCGGTCCATATCGCCTTGTTCTAAACGAACACAGTGACCGTCTTTAATGTCAATTGCAGGAATCAGCAGCATGATGAATAGAAAAAATTAAGGTTGCCAAGTAGTAAAGTTTTGATAAAGTCGTAATCCGTATTCTGCACTCTTTTCGGGATGAAACTGTGTAGCAAAAATAGTATCGCGTGCGATCGCAGAAGTAAACCATGTACCGTACTCTGTACTACCTACGGTGTGATTTTCGTTTGTGGGCACTGCATAAAAGCTGTGCACAAAATAAAAGGGGGTGAGATCAGGAATGCCTGCCCATAATGGGTGGTCTTTGTCTTGCCGAACCTGATTCCAGCCCATGTGCGGGACTTTGTATTCGGATCCGTCGGCCTGCAATTGACCAGCAAGCTCAAAACGCCGTACTTCACCTGGTATCAGCCCCAAGCAAGGTGTAAATGCATTACCACTGCCCTGTTGCTCTGCCCGAACCTCGCTGCTGCGATCGAGTA
>CALRRC020000084.1:0-4979 GCA_943370515.1 Erythrobacter sanguineus
CGCTCACTTTATGGTGTATGCCTTGCTTTTGCGTATCGGGAGCATTAATCAGCATATTGTGTACGATGGGGGCGCCACAATAATGGCTGACACGGTGTTCGCGAATGGCATCAAAAATAGCTTGGGCTTCAACTTTACGAAGGCACACATTGACCCCCGCTCGCGCAGCAACCGACCACGGAAAACACCAGCCATTGCAATGAAACAAAGGCAATACCCATAAATAAACCGGATGCCGCGGCATATCCCATTCCAAAATGTTCGAGATCGCGTTGGTGTAAGCGCCACGATGGGAATAGACCACGCCTTTGGGATCGCCGGTAGTGCCCGACGTGTAATTGAGGCAGATTGAATCCCACTCATCTTCAGGTAATGCGTATTGAAAATGCGGATCGCCATTGGCAATAAAGTGTTCGTACTCAATCGAGCCAATTGGCTTTGCTGACCCTAAATACAGAGAATCGCCTACGTCAATCACATAGGGTTTTACTTGCTTTCTTTCTGCAAGAATAGTTAATGCCTCTTGCATCACCGCAGAAAACTCCGGATCAATTAAGACTACCTTTGCCTCACTGTGCTCCAACATAAAAGCAATCGCTTTCGCATCAAGGCGGGTATTCAACGCGCACAGTACTGCCCCCGTCATGGGTACTGCAAAGTGCGCCTCAACCATGGCTGGAATATTCGGCAACATCACCGCTACCGTATCGAATTTTTTTATCCCGAATTGATGCAATGCAGAGGCAAATTGACAGCAGCGCTCATAGGTCTGTAGCCAAGAACGCCGAATCGAACCGTGAATAACCGCCGTATGATTTGGGTAGACTCGCGCAGAACGCTCAATGAATGTCAGCGGCGTTTGCGCAACATGGTTTGCAGGATTTTTATCAAGCCCATGTGAATAAATGGAATTTTTCATCTGTACATTTTTTTAGTAGCGCATCTTGAGCCACTATATTGGCATATTTACGATTCAGGCAATTACAAAGCGTAATTTATAAAGTGACTTTACTACGTTGCTTTAACCAAATACGGAGTAAATCCCTTAGATTTCATTGAGTTGTTGACACTATTAGAGTAAAAATGCTAACTTATGGGTCGTTTAATCGAAAACAAAAGCGTATTTTTTACAAATATACATGCGATGTATGCAGTGGATAACTCAGTACCAATATATGAAATCACCAACAGAAAACCCAGTTGACCCGAAAGTCGCAGCTGAAGTACCTGCAGAGCAACCCAAAAAGCCAAGCAAATCGAGCTCCAGACAAAAATTAATTCCCATCGAGGATCTTGATCCTGATGCACCCCGTTCTGTATTTCAGGATCGCAATTGGAATAAAGAACTCAAGCAGCATTAAGCTAGTTTGAACTTTATGGCTGACCGCTTCGGTCATGCCAAATACGACGCCTATCCTCACGTAACAGGGTAGGCGTATTTTTTTGTCCGGGCGTATTTCCGAAACGCCACAATTGAGCTCCGGTATTCGGGGTTTGTAAAAATGGAATGCCTAAATCCTGATAGCGTGCACGCACCGTTGGATGCGGATGGTTATACCGATTACGGTAACCATTTTGTGTAAAGGCCCAGTCTGGATTGACGGCCTGCAGAAGATTCAGAGAAGAGGATGTTTTGCTGCCGTGGTGGGGCGCCATAAAGAACACGCTACGCCCTTGCCGTGGTATCGGCTGGGTGCGTAAACGCTGTACCAGCGCCGCCTCTGCATCACGCTCGGCATCCCCAGTCAACCAAAAAGAGGTGCTACGATTACGCACCTCGAGCACACAACTCATTTCATTGGGCTTGCCGCCATAATGGTTCGCATCAAAATTCATATCTTCATGCGGATGCCAGACTAAAAAGTCGACTCCATCCCAGCGCCACGATTGACCATATCTGCAGGGCAGCACAGGGACTTTTTTCTGACGCAATGAGCGCAGCAATGGATTATGGTCAGGCAAAGAGCCCAGCATGGAGTCAAAGGTAATCTCGCGCAATAAGGTTTGGGCGCCGCCCACGTGATCGCTATCACTGTGACTAATCACCATACGATCAATTTGATGAATGCCCTCTCCCCTGAAAAAAGGCAAGATGATGCGTTCTCCCGCATCGTCTTTCTTTCCTTGGATTGGTCCGGTGTCATAAAGCAGTCGTTTTGATTGCGTCTCGATCAGCACTGCAGTGCCCTGCCCAATATCCAGCACCGTAGCCTGAAATTCACCATAGGCTAAATCCGTCTTTGGCGGAATAAACAGGCAGGCGCACAAAGTACATCCCGTCAGTCGGGACGCAAGGGTCTTGCGGATTGATCCTGGACGGATGGCAATGGCGATACCAATGAGTGATAAAGCCAGAATTAGCAGACCAGGCTGATGTGAATAGGCTACCGCCCAATCCCAACTGGCCATTACCTTTAAGAGAAGCGTGAGCCACTCCATCGTGGTATGCGCCAACAGTAGGAGCGGTCTTGCTAATGCATCCGGCATCACCACACCAATCATGGCAAGGGGCGTGACGATGTAACTCACCAGTGGAATCGCAATCGCGTTTGCTAGAGGCGACACTACCGAGAATTGGTAGAACCAATATAGCGTGCACGGAATTAAGGCTAAGGTCACAACGGCTTGTAGGCGACAGGCTTCTTTTAAAGCCTGAATTATTCGCTCTCGGCCACTTACCTCAAGCTCTTTTCCAGCGGGGATGCCGATTAATCCGCTGGAGTCCCCCATCGCATACAGAATCGCTGCGACTGCGCCAAAGGAAAGCCAAAACCCTGGGGTATAGGCCGCCATTGGATCCAATACCAAGACTACTGCCAAGGCCCACCACCAGATATCAAAGGCACGCGGCAGTCTACCGGACCAGACGGCAATAGCCACCACCCCCACCATATACATGGTGCGCTGCGCTGGTATCTGAAAGCCTGCGATCCAGGCATAAAAGAAAGCAGTGATAAAACCGGCTGCTGCTGTTACGCGGGGCACTGGCATCACCAGAGGCAAGCTGCCGCGGCGCCATACTCGCGATGCCACTAACGCGCCCAATCCAGCCAGCATGGTGACGTGGAGACCCGATATCGAAATCAGGTGCCCAATTCCGGTTGCATTAAACACCCGCCAATCTGCTTGATCGATTGCATTTTGATCGCCCATCACGAGCGCCACCAAAACGCCTGCATACGGTCTGTTGTCATGCAATAGACGTTTAATCTTGTCACGTAAATTCCAGCGATGGCTTTCAATCCATTGCGCAAAAGACCATGGGGCCGCCTGCTCTATCTTCTCGCCCGAACGAATCGAGCCGTATGCACCATAGCCCTGATGAAAAAGCCACTGCTCAAAATCAAACCCATGGGGATTGATCACACCATGAGGCCGCTTAAACTTCACGCGCAACTGCCATTGCTGACCCGGCTGAATTATCGGTATCTGCTCTGACTCTCGCCAAGCAGATGACCACGTTAGATAAACCCGCCGCGGCAATGTCTCATAATTAACGCTTACCCCACGTGGTAAGTGCGTGTACTTTGTAATCACAAAAGCAAAGGTTGCGCCTTGGTGATCACCCCGCGGTAAGCCGTCGACTCGCCCCTCAATCTGCAGATCGACTCCTTCAAGCGCTGCAGGAAATTCGTATTGCAAGCGCTCCTGAACAAAATACAGACTCCAGGCTAGTCCAGCAAAGGCACACATCAAGAAAATTGCTACTTTGCGTATCAGCGCGATCGGAATGAGCAGTAATGATGCAGTCGCTACCAATGCCGAAGCGGTCATCAACAGCGCATTGGCTGGCAGTGTTGCAAACAAAAAGGGAAGCGCTCCCCCGGCGATCCACGCCGTAATTGCATAGCGCAAGGGAATTATTTACTGCGAAGTGGTCTGAGGGTAGCCGACCAACGCGGTAGTGCCGTAACAGCGTTACTCCAACTAGCGGCAGCAAAATCGGCGACCTCCATCTGCCGCAGCTCGGCTAATTCAGCGGCAATACGCGGAATAAATTGCGGTGCATTGTGCGCTATTCCCTCATTGCGTAACCATGCCGGCGGTATATCGGGCGCATCGGTTTCTGTCACTAAACAACTTAGCGGCAATTGCGTGGCTAGGCGCCGAATCTGCAATGCGCGGGTATAGGTTGCAGCGCCGCCAAAGCCCAACTTAAAGCCCAGCTGAATAAATTGCTCTGCTTGCTGAATGCTGCCATTAAATGCATGGGCGATTCCACTGCGAATACGGCGCTGGCGCAAAGCCTTTAAGATCGTATCTTGCGAGCGCCGAACGTGCATGACTACTGGCAAGTTATGAGCCTCTGCTAAATCCAATTGCTGCTCAAAAAAATAGGCTTGGCGAGTACGGTCAAGCCCTTCAACAAAGTAATCCAGGCCAATTTCACCAATGCCGACAAAGCGCGGGTCGCGCAGCGCATCCTTAACTTCGGTAGCGAGTAAATCAAGATCGGCTTGTGTGGACTGTTCGACATAGAGCGGATGAATACCGAGGGTGTAAACAAGGCCCGGAATAGTTTGGGCATACTGAGTCACTAGCGCACGGATGTTTTGGGCATCGCTGGACTTCACTGCGGGTAGTAAGATGCCTTGCACCTGATTTTTTGCGGCAGCCTCAATGACTTCGCCTAAATGGGATGCGAATTCAGGGGCGTCGAGATGGCAGTGGGTATCAAGCCACATGCCTTAGTTCGCCTCAATAGGAATGGGGTTTAAGCTTCCGTGGTCCAAGCGCAAAATGCGATCGCAGCGCCGCGCCCGTATGGGGTCATGGGTCACAATCACAAAGGCAGTGCCCTGCTCTTTGGCCACGTCCAGCATCAAATCAAATACGCTATCGGCGGTTTCGGTATCCAAGTTGCCGGTTGGTTCGTCTGCTAGAACGCAGGCGGGGTTACCAACCAAGGCGCGTGCGACAGCAACGCGTTGGCGCTCGCCACCGGAAAGTTCACCTGGCGTATGCATGACCCGCTTTTG
>CALRRC020000085.1:0-4942 GCA_943370515.1 Erythrobacter sanguineus
TGGGGGCTTCTCACTCAGATCAGTCAAGTTATTAGATGCGCTAGAGAGTCCAGAGATTACGAAGCGCCACCCCGAAGACTTTTGCATCTGCGTGGATAACAAAGCAACTTTAGAGAATCAGTTTAGCATTCGGTTTGCGCCAACAGAGATTGCAGAGCAATTTGCAGTCGAGCGTACTGAATGGCATCCTGCGTTTGGATTTCATGGGTTTTTTAACTTTTCTAGGGCCTTGGGTGATACAGAATTAGAGCAATTTTTGGATATGCTTCCCTCGGACCATTTGGGAGGGGTAGATACGTATGACCTCATTTATAGTCTGCAACTCGATAAAAAATACCCATTAGCAAAAAAAATAATCAATCGATTGCAATTTAGATGGAGGATGCGAAAGAGGTACATTCGCGCAAAGCTTGGTTTTAAGCTTGGCTAATGTTTTTGGCGCTCGACCAACAATTCTTTACATCAGCGGTATCAAAAAATTACCTGCAGAATCAGTGTAATTAAGAAGGCCTTACTTAAAAGATGGCTTTTTTTATGGGTGTGCTGGGGAAGAGGGAATTTGGCTTGCAATTTTTTTACATAGTGATTTATACGTAAGATTTAGCAATACCTTTTCTCTTCCAGCCTTTTTTATTGCATCGACCTCTACGTGCCCATCAAGCAAAGCCTTGATAAGATCCGGCACTTCTTCGGAGCATTTGTAGACAAGACAATCCTCTTGATTTGTGAAATGACGGAATAAGTCTTTAGGCGCGTCAGTTAAAAGTAAGGCGCCGCTTGCCAATGCATCAAATGCCCTAGTATCAAGCCCGGTTGTAGATTCTTTGAGTCGCTGGACGCCTAAGACAATTTTCGATCGATTCATTGCTTCGTTTAGATGGAGCCTGCCAATATTTTTGCCACGCAGAATGTGCTGCAACTCTTTTTTTGAAAAAAGGACGCACTTCTTTTGCCAGTCATTGCCATAGAGTGCAATGTTCTGCGTTGCTGTATAGGCTGCATACAGCACCTCTTCGCGCCATGGGCTCCAAGATCCATAAAAGAGAACATCAATCTCTTTTTCCATTTCAGGAATCGGATAAAAATCGGATGGAGAGGCTACGTGGGATTGGTATTCCGATCTAATATTGAGATTAGTTAATAAATCTACAATGTTGCTATCATATGAAAGATAGTGATCAAAGAGCGTTGCAAACCGAATCAGATTGTCTATGTTTGGGTTTGGCTCGACCCACCAGCCTACTTTAGGAATGGGTGTTTCTCTAAGAATTGCTTCTCCGATCTGATGGCCATGAATGCATAAGATGAGATCTGGCGAAAACCGTTTTATCCGATCTGCAAACTGACGATCTCGGTGCTTTTCATAAGAAAAACGCGACCATGCAAAGAGATCGTTATCATTTGCTATCAGCCCCAATTTTATTGATCTTTTTATAAAAAAATCGATTCAACCAATGTCCTGAGTGGTTGGTTGAATAAAAATCGACCTCTATATCAAGCGCTTTAAACCCTTTCTTGAGGCAAGACAATATCGAGAAGTTGTCGTCAAAAGAAATCAGAATTTTTTTCTGGCGCATTGTAAATAAGGGATTTAGTAATCTTTTGTATGCGTGATTAAAGCAATTAAATGAATAAGCCTGCTTGGGATTGGATCGTAACATAGTAAAGAGCGCATTCTTCGTATCGATTAGGGTAAGTAATTGAGTTCTTAAGGCGCAATTTCTTGCTCCGCAGAACACGCTACTTCGGGAATCGTATTTTTGCCATCACAGCCATCACAATCATCACCAAAAAACTGTGTCCCGCCACTGAAAATACTATTAAAATCTTTAACAAATAAGGCTTATCTAGCAGAGGTAAATCAGTTCACTCCATTTGAACCCATGAAAAAAGCATTAGTAGGACAATGAATGGGGTAAGCAGTCGCTATTGAGCAATGAAGAGTACGCCGTGAATATCAATAAGGAAATGCATGCAATTGAGCAGTAACTCAATAGGGGTTGATAAAACGGGCTTGGCGCTGGTGCTAATTAGCTCCGTTCTATTGGGTATATGGGCAACCATGAATACCATTGCTTTGCGCAATGTACTGCTTTGGGTCGGGACTGTCATTGCCCTTGTGTATTGGTGGAATTGGTTTAGGGTCAATAAGGCCAATCATACTTTACCTTCACTTTCCGGCTTATATTGGCTTGCGGTAAGTCTGATTGCGTTTATGTTGATTTGGGTTGTGATCCATTATTTCTTCTTTGCTCAAAATCCCCAGCAGCAATTGAGTGAGTTAAGAAGTACCTGGCTGAGATCCTTATTGGCAGTCATACTGGGTTCAGCAACGGGCTTGGCACTGAACCGCAGCAGCCGTTTCATGCCCTGGCTATGGCTTGGTCTTCTGCTCAGTTTTATCGTTCTGATTTATCAGTACATTCCGAAGGCAATAGCAAAGCAAAGCCTCTTTGCGGTTGATTGGTTTGGGGATTACATTTTCTGGGCAAAATTCAATGGTGTATTGGCTGGAACCATATTGATTGCTGGTCTTCTGGGTTTATTGATTGATTCTATTTGGCAGAATAAAATAAAAGTTAATCAAATTGGTATTGATAATCACATTGATGCGCAATCAACTCGCACTTTAAGTGCGGCTATAGATAAAAAAATCGCTTCAGAGCACAATGGCAACACAGTAAAGACAGGCCTGTTGAACAGAATTGCGATACCAATCTATATTTTTGGCGGAATCTGCATTGCTGCCTATGCATTCGCTTTTATCTTTGATGCAAAAGCAGGCGTCGGTATGGCATTTATTCTGCTCACCTTCTGGTTGGGTATTGGATTGCTCTTTATTCTGAAAAATGTAGTATCCGAGCAAGACAAAAAACGTAGAAGAGTATTCTTCACGAAGTCTTTGATTGCCTTTATCTTGGTTGCAGCCGGCTTATTTTGGTTTGCTACTCAGCACATCAAAAAAAATCCGGGATGGGACAGTTTGTTTGAAGATATGAGTATTTCTGCACAAATTGATATGCACGATAATTGGAAGGGAACGGGAGCGGCCCTTCCTTTGCGAAAAGATGGCACATCCGTTGCTGGAAATACATATGAACGGGTTGCTTTGGGAACATTTGGAATGCGCTTGATCGCTCTAAATCCAGTTGGTAATGGGTCCCTAAGGTCGCTAAGAGAAGACGCCAAAAAAATTGATCCAAATTACAGAAACCACCCTTATACCCATTCAGCGTGGATTGACCTGGGTTTAAGTTTTGGATTGCCTGGACTGCTTTTTTTACCTGTTGCCTTATTGTCTCTTTTATTATGTGCAGCACTAAATTCTCGAATGCGCTTTCGGGCCACGATTATTACAGTAGCAATTGCCATACTTATTTTGTATTTTGTTGGTGAGTACGCCTTCCAGCATGGTGTTGAAATTCTGTTTTATTTGTCGGGCCTTTTGTGTGGGCTTGCCTTGGTTGATTACTTAAAACCAAAGCCAATTCATGCCTAGTTAAAGCTTTTCACCAATGTTGACTAAGGTGAAAAAGTGGCATTTAAGTGCTTTAAAATATGATTAATAGTAGTTAATTATTGAGGTGTACAAGTGATTTTAGTAACAGGCGGCGCAGGTTTCATTGGCGGTAATTTTGTCCTTGATTGGCTGAAAGATCCAAAAGCCGAAGGCATTGTCAATTTAGACAAGTTAACCTACGCCGGCAATCAAGCCACCCTCAATTCTTTAATCGGCGATTCCCGCCATGTTTTTGTTCATGGCGATATTGGTGATAAAGAGCTCGTTGCAAAACTATTGAAAGAACATCAACCCAGAGCAATAGTTAATTTTGCTGCTGAAAGCCATGTGGATCGCTCGATTCATGGTCCTGCTGAGTTTGTGCAAACTAATATCGTTGGTACATTCAATTTACTGGAGAGCGCCCGTGAGTATTGGAATGGACTTGAGGGTGACCAGAAAGACAGCTTCCGCTTTCATCATGTCTCGACCGATGAAGTGTATGGTTCGCTCTCTAGTGCTGCGCCTGCATTTACCGAGACCCACCCCTATGAGCCTAATAGTCCTTATTCGGCTTCCAAGGCCGCATCGGATCATTTAGTGCGAGCTTGGTTTCATACCTATAGCTTTCCAGTCGTGACCACCAATTGCTCGAATAATTACGGGCCTTATCACTTTCCAGAAAAGCTCATTCCGCTCGTCATTCTGAACGCCTTAAATGGCAAGCCACTTCCTATTTACGGTGATGGGCAGCAAGTGCGGGATTGGCTTTATGTGGGCGATCACTGTTCTGCTGTTCGGGTAGTGCTAGCTAAAGGTAAGTTGGGCGAAACCTACAACATTGGTGGCTGGAATGAAAAAGCCAATATCGATGTAGTCAAAGCCATTTGCCAGATCTTGGACCAACTAAAACCTAGGGCGGATGGTAAGGCCTACGCTGAGCAAATTACGTTTATCAAAGACCGCCCAGGGCACGATCGCCGCTACGCCATTGATGCCAGCAAGGTTGAGCGTGAGCTGGGCTGGCGCCCTGCTGAAACCTTTGATACCGGCATTCGAAAAACGGTGCAATGGTATCTGGATAACCCGGCATGGGTCGAAGGTGTGGTGAGCGGTTCATATCGTGATTGGTTGCAAAAGCAATACAACTAATGCATAACTAACATCATAGCTAAACGCAGAACCACATAGACCGTCCATATGAATATTCTCGTTTTTGGTAAAGATGGCCAGCTAAGCAAAGCGTTTAAGACTGTCTTTGATGCAAGTAAGCTGGGACAAATACACCACATCGAGTATGTTGGCCGTACTGAATGCGATTTGGCTAATTCTGATGCAATTGTGGTACTTTTAAATCAAATCAAGCCAAACTTGATTATTAATGCTGCTGCATACACGGCGGTAGACAAAGCTGAGACTGAGGTAGATTTGGCTTATGCAATA
>CALRRC020000086.1:0-4922 GCA_943370515.1 Erythrobacter sanguineus
TGCCCAGCACAATCGCAATCATCCACACCACATCATAGGTGCCGCTTCGATCATACAAAAGGCCGCCCAAATAGGCGCCACAAAAACTCCCTAGTTGATGTGAAAAGAACACTACGCCAGAGAGCATGCTTAAGTACTTAACACCAAAAATCTGTGCCACGATGGCATTGGTGAGGGGCACGGTCGAGAGCCAAAGAAATCCCATCACCGCTGCAAACAAATAGGTTGAAAGTGGCGTGATCGGCATAAAGACAAAGAGGGCAATAGCAATAGCGCGGCTCGCATAGATGCCGGACAGTAAATACCGTTTTGGAAAGCGCTGACCTAAAACGCCCGCATAAAAAGTACCAAACACATTAAAGAGACCAATCAAGGCGAGTGCTGTACTGGCAACTGCGGGAGAGCCAACCGACGGGACCGCCTTGGAGAGATCGCTTAAGTAGGGCGCTAAGTGCACCGATATAAATACCACCTGAAAGCCGCAAACAAAATAACCCAAGGTCAGCAACTGAAAGCTGCGGTTGTGCATGGCTTCACCCAGCGCCTCCGCAATCGTTTGATTGCCTAGCTGCAAATGGCTTGATCCTGCAGGTTCTTTGAGCTTAAAGGCAATGGGCAACATCAAGGTCGCCATTAAACCCAGCAGCAGCAGTGCATCGCTTGCGCCAAAGTGGGTAATGAGACCTTGCTCTACCGGAATCATGAGGAACTGACCAAAGGAGCCCGCTGCCGCCGCAATCCCCATTGCCCAAACCCGTTTTTCAGCTGCTACATTACGACCCAATATTCCATAGACAACGCTGTAGGTGGTGGCGGTTTGCGCTAAGCCAATTAAGAGACCGCCCGCCACGGTGAACGGAAGAATATCGGTTGATAGACCCATGCCAATGAGACCCAAGGCATAGAGGATGCCGCCAGCCACCATGATGCGAAAAGCGCCAAAGCGATCGGCGAGTGCGCCAGTAACCGGCTGCATTGCTCCCCACACTAAATTTTGCAGGGCAATCGTCAGCGCAAAGGTTTCGCGATCCCAACCATTAGCGGCAGTGATGGGGAGGTTAAATAAACCAAAGCCATGGCGAATGCCCATCGACATGGTGACTAATAGGCCACCATAAATGAGGAGGTGTTTGAGCGGGATAAAGGCTTTGGATTGGGTGCTTGCCATGTGAGACTTAGATTGCCTGCTTTTGGCGTAGTTTATAAATCGCTTCAGCACTTAGTCCAAGCCTATCGCGCAGGATTTCATCGGTATGCTGTCCGAGTAGTGGTGGGGGCATACGGACGTCGGTAGGGGTCTTTGACATTCGCATAGGGCTTGCAACCAATTTAAGCTTGCCTACAGTTGGGTGAGGTACCTCAAGCTTTAGCTTTCGAGCGAGCACTTGTTCGTTCTCAAATACCTCTTTGAGGTTGTTAATCGGACCGCATGGAACGCTCGCTTGTTCCAGTTGCGCTATCCATTCAGCCTTGCTTTTCTTGCGCGTCATTTGTTCTAGTAAAGGGACTAGTTGTTGACGATTGAGTACGCGCAATGGATTGTCGGCATACAGCGGATTGGAAGCGAGGTGCGCTTCGCCCCCAACCGTTACAAAGTCTTTAAATTGACTATTGTTTCCAGCAGCGACGATGATCCAACTATCTGAGGTTGGAAAGGTTTGATACGGAACAATGGTTGGGGCAGCATTACCCCAGCGGATCGGTATCTCATCCGAACACAAATAAGCGCTAGCGACATTTGCCATAACGGCTACCTGAGTATCGAGTAAGGCCATATCAATGTATTGACCTTCCCCAGTTTGATCGCGATGAATTACCGCAGCCAAAATGGCGGTAGTGGCATACATGCCCGTAAATATATCTGCGATCGCAACGCCGCCTTTTTGCGGTGTTGCCCCCGGAAATTCATCGGCCTCGCCGGTAACGCTCATAAAGCCGCCCATGCCCTGAACGATGTAGTCATAGCCTGGGCGGTTGGCGTAAGGCCCATTTTGGCCAAAACCAGTGATGGAGCAGTAAATTAAATCTGGCTTTACTTTTCTTAAGTGATCGTAACTGAGACCGTATTTTGCGAGGTCCCCTACCTTGTAATTTTCGATAAGGACATCGGATTCTTTGATTAATTCGCGGATGATGTCTTGGCCTTCAGGCTTGCTGATATCAATGGTTATGGACTTTTTATTGCGATTAATACAAACAAAGTAAGCCGATTCATCCGTAAGGACGCCATCTGCATTTTTAGCAAACGGCGGGCCCCAATGGCGGGTATCGTCGCCAACATCAGGGCGCTCGACTTTAATGACATCCGCGCCTAAATCGGCTAAATTTTGCGCGCACCACGGGCCCGCAAGAACCCGGCTAAGGTCTAAAACCCGAATATGACTAAGTGCACCCATGCCCAATTTTGGCATGAATGGGCAAATAATCGCGCGTAAGGGTCAAAGAGTGCCTCAAAATGCGCAAGCAAAGCCCGTGCAACGGTAAAAAAAGAAGCCAATCCCAGACATGGCTACAATTTCTGCGCATGGCAACCCGTAAAACCTCCGAATACAGCGAATCGTCGATTCAAGTTCTCAAAGGACTTGAGCCCGTCCGTCAGCGCCCTGGGATGTACACCAGGACCGATAACCCCCTCCACATCATCCAGGAAGTGCTGGATAACGCATCTGATGAGGCTCTAGGCGGCTTTGGTAAGCAAATCATGGTGACCTTGCATGCCGATGGCAGCGTCAGTATTGAGGACGATGGCCGCGGCATTCCGGTCGGCATGCACCCCACTGAAAAGTTACCCGTGGTGCAAATTGTCTTTACCCAGCTACACGCGGGTGGCAAGTTTGAAAAAGGCAGCGGCGGGGCGTATGCCTTCTCCGGCGGTTTGCACGGCGTTGGGGTATCGGTCACCAATGCCCTTTCGAAGCGCCTCGATGTCACGGTATGGCGTGAGGGTCAAATGTCGACCTTGAGTTTTACCGATGGCAATGTCATCGAGAAACTCAAAACCAGACCCGCCGATAAAGGCGATAAAGCCCACGGCACGCGCGTTCGGGCCTGGCCCGATGGTAAATATTTTGATAGCGCCGCCATTCCGATGGCGGATCTGATTCGTTTGCTGCGCTCCAAAGCAGTGTTACTGCCTGGCGTCAAAGTGACCTTAATCCAAGAAAAAAGTGGCGAGACCCAATCCTGGCAATATGCGCAGGGTTTGCGTGGCTACCTGAATGAAGCTTTGGCTCAGGCGGGCCATAGCGCTGAAGTGATACCGGCATTTGAAGCGGAGCAATACGCCACCGGCAATGCCGATGAAGATACCTTTGCTGAAGGCGAGGGCGCTGCTTGGGTAGTGACCTGGACCGAAGATGGTCCACCCGTACGCGAAAGTTATGTGAATTTAATTCCAACGCCCGCTGGCGGCACCCACGAAAGCGGCCTGCGCGAAGGTCTCTTCAACGCGGTTAAAGGCTTTATTGAAATGCATGCCTTGCAGCCCAAGGGGGTCAAGTTAATGCCCGAGGATGTGTTTGCGCGTGCCTCCTTTATTTTGTCTGCCAAAGTACTCGATCCGCAGTTTCAGGGGCAAATTAAAGAACGCCTTAATTCACGTGATGCAGTGCGTTTGGTTTCCGGTTTTTCCAAATCCGCACTCGAGCTTTGGCTAAATCAGCATGTCGACTATGGCCGCAAATTGGCTGAGCTGGTCATCAAACAAGCGCAAGCCCGCACCCGCGCTGGACAAAAAGTCGAAAAGAAAAAATCCTCTGGCGTGGCAGTGCTGCCAGGCAAATTAACGGACTGCGAGAGTCAAGACGTTGCATTGAACGAACTCTTTTTAGTTGAGGGCGACTCTGCCGGTGGCTCAGCCAAAATGGGTCGAAACAAAGAGTACCAGGCCATATTGCCCTTGCGCGGTAAGGTCCTCAATACCTGGGAAGCAGAGCGCGACCGTTTATTTGCGAACAATGAGGTGCACGATATTGCGGTGGCCATTGGCGTTGACCCCCATGGTCTGAATGAAGCGCCGGACCTATCCAATTTGCGTTACGGCAAGATCTGCATTCTGTCGGATGCCGACGTGGACGGTTCGCACATCCAGGTTTTATTACTCACCTTGTTCTATAAACACTTTCCAAAGTTGCTGGATGCCGGACATGTGTATATCGCCAGACCGCCACTCTTTCGGGTGGATGCGCCTGCGCGCGGTAAGAAGCCAGCCCAAAAGATTTATGCCCTTGATGCCAGCGAACTCAATGCGATCGAAGATAAGTTACGTAAAGACGGTGTGCGTGACAATGCCTGGCAAATTTCCCGCTTTAAGGGTCTTGGCGAAATGAGTGCCGAGCAATTGTGGGACACCACTCTCAATCCCGATACGCGCCGCTTACTCCCAGTTACTTTGGGCGCATTAAGCGAGCAAGATACATTTAAAACCATGGACATGCTGATGGGTAAATCCGAATCTGGTGCAAGGCGAGATTGGCTGGAAGAACGTGGCAATGAAGTAGAGGCGGATATTTAATGGCAACGCGCAAACCCACAGCAGCCAGCATGCAAGAGCAAGCCGATTTATTTACGATCGACGTTGCTGGTTCAAATTCACCTCCAACTCCACCACGCACATCATCGGGCGGTATGGACGACGATGGCAGCGAAGGCTTAACGCTAGCAGTCTATGCGGAGCGGGCGTATTTAGACTACGCGATTAGCGTAGTGAAGGGCCGCGCTTTGCCTGAAGTGGCCGACGGTCAAAAGCCAGTGCAGCGGCGCATTCTGTTTTCGATGAGCGAGATGGGATTACGCTCCGATGCCAAGCCAGTGAAAAGCGCTCGGGTGGTTGGTGATGTATTGGGTAAATTTCATCCGCATGGTGATCAGTCCGCATACGATGCCTTGGTTCGATTGGCGCAAAGCTTCTCATTGCGTTATCC
>CALRRC020000087.1:0-4885 GCA_943370515.1 Erythrobacter sanguineus
GTACCGGGGTTTAAACAGGATCATCGGATTATCTTTAAATGCCTCAACTAAGCCGCGAGACCAACGTCTTCTTTGATTAACAAATTTTTTTAATGTGTCAGGGCAGTCGGTAAATGCCAAGGCATCTTCGGCATGACCAACTCTATGACCTGCCGCCAAAATTCTCCAAGTCAGCACGATATCTTCACCGACCATCTCTGGCCACCCACCCAGCTCCACTACTGTCTTGCGGTCATATAGAGAGAATGCGCCTTGGGCAACTAAAGTACCTTGAAATAAAGACTGAATGCGCTTAATGGTAGCAATGCCTAAAAAGTAATCCCACTCCTGCGCCTTGGTAATCCAATTTTCTCGTGAATTTCGAATGAGAATTTCACCAGCAACTGCTTTGGTATTGATTGGATCAGAGAGATATCGACCCACTAAATGGCGTACCCCGTCTTTCAATATATAGCTATCAGCATCAATTGAAATAATGATGTCCGTCGTACATTTTGCTAAACCATGATTTAGAGCTGATGCCTTACCGCCGTTATGTCCTAAATCAATAAGCTCTAGATTTGAATGGGCCGACTGTAAAGCCCTAACAGAATCAACCGTCTTATCGCTCGAGCCATCATTAATCACAATGATGCGAATATCTGCTGGGTAGTCCTGTAGAAAAATGCCTGACAGGGTTGATGCTATTGAATTCTCTTCGTTATAGGCGGCGATTAATATTGTGACTGGTGGGTAGTGTTGATCAACAATGACTTTAGGGCGACGATCGAGTAGTAGCGCCATGGCTACAAAGGCATTCATGAAGCCTGGAATGATGGCAATAAAGGTAATGATGAAATAGGCAGGAACTGTTCCTACTTCATTGCTTAGATCTGAAAACCAAGGCTGGGAATACCAAAAAGAAAATCCCATCCAACTCAAGGAAAATAGCAGTGAAACAATAAATTTTCCTTTTACTGAAAAATACAAAGGATTCCTTCCAAAATTTATACTTATTCAGAATACTCCTTGGCGGGCTTGTTTTGTCGTTTTAAACGACATTACGAGTACATACCCTTAGCGTCGCTTAAATGAACGCTTGAGTGACGCAGGGATGTAAATTTAATTTGTCCTTTTAAAGGACACGTCATGAACCTGATACCTCGGTCTAGAGTCAGAGTGAGAGCATCCTAATTGACGGATTAAATCTGTGGACTCTGACTAAACACGTTAGGCACAAGGTGGAGACGCCATTAAGCACTTGAAATAAAAATAGCCCAGCAAGTGGGCTATTAAGGATTCTTGGTGGCCCGGGGCGGAATCGAACCACCGACACAAGGATTTTCAACTCTCCGATAGACCGTACTTTCGCTAGCTAGCCTGCAAGGTTAACCCCACCATAGACAAACTTTGTGCACACAAAATTGATGGGGTCTTGTAAGGGGTTGAATTGGTTAAGTTATTTTGACCCACGCAAGGATTACAAGGCAGTTTGGTGGCGTTGTGGGGATTTGACTGACACAAGGATGTGATGTCCTTGTTGTGGTCAGGGTACCCCACGCATGAACTGTCCTTTAAAAGGACACTTCATTTATTTGTTGCGATGGTCCGCTAACGACCCTAAGCAGACTTTGACGGACAGTACCTCCGCATAGCTACCCACCTCTTTTCATCGCCAAAGGTATTACAAGTTGAATCTAGCAGTAATGACTTTTGATTTCAGCTTAATCACTGCAATCGCTTTTGATCCTTTTGGCACGGAAAAGGCGCCTTTAAGCTCAAATCTTCCTCCTACAGGAAGCAACTCATATTCCTTCTTATCGGATCCATTAAGAATGGTTAGCTTGGCAGTACCGCCTTCAGAAGATATAGGCTTGCCATGGTCAGACAAATATATAGCCAATACATCTGACTTAGCAACTAATTCAACATCAACATCCTTAACTTCTACTACTATCCCGCCATAAACTGGCTTTAACTCATGACCAGCACCCCCATAGGCAAATCCAAAAAAACTTAAAAGTAAACTTGTTATCAATATTTTGATCTTCATATCTTTCTCTTCTAGTTAAAATGTTTCATTTGATTTAATGCTACCTAATACTTTTTCGGATGCCTTCTTGCCATAAAGCCAAAAAATTGCTGGCGTTAAAAATGTATCGAGCAATGTAGAGCTAATAAGGCCTGAAAAAATCACTACCGCCACTGGGTGAAGAATTTCCGTACCAGGTCGCTCTGCTTCAAATAACAACGGCGCTAAAGCAAAAGCCGTTACTAAAGCCGTCATTAAGACTGGGCTAAGACGCTCGATAGAACCCCGAATAATCATTGACAAATCAAATACCTCCCCCTCCGATTGCATCAAATTGAGGTAATGACTGATCTTCAAAATTCCATTGCGTACCGATATTCCCGCAAGAGTAATAAAACCTATCAATGCTGCAATTGAAAGTGGCTGCCCTGAGATCCACAGCCCAATAACGGCACCCACCATGGCTAGCGGGATATTAAGCATGATCATTAAAGATAGTTGCGCTGACCGATAGCGATTATTTAAAACAGCAAATATCAATAAAAGTGAACCTACAGAGAGTAAACCAATTATTTTAGAAGCTTCTTCTTGCGCTTTAAATTGTCCATCTAAGGTAATAAAGTAACCTTCCGGCAAGCTTTGATTACCAATTACAGCCCTAATGTCAGCGACTATGTCCGATAAGGCGCGCTGAGAGGTATTAGCTGACAAGACAATTCTTCTTTTGCCGCCGTCTCTACTAATTTGATTTGGTCCGTCACCATCTTCAATCGTTGCAATTTTGGAAAGTGGGATTTTTCCATTCGGAGTATCAATCAAAATATCCGCGAGGCCCTCTAAATTTCTTGCAGACTCTGGCAGCTTGATCACTAAAGCGAAGCGTCGATTACCTTCAATAATCTGTGAAATCCGCTCCCCTTCAACCATGCCCTGCAAGGAGGACATCACCTGAGAAGCAGAGATTCCATATTGCGCAGTCCGATCATAGTCAATGCGAACTTTGATCTGCGGGGCCAGCACTTGCTTTTCAATCTCTAAATCAACCAGACCTTCAATCCCTGCTAGTTTTGATCTTAATAAGTCTGCCTGACTTCTTAGCTGATCTAAGTCGTCGCCGAAAATCTTGATCGCAATTTGCGATCGAACCCCTGAAAGCATGTGATCTATACGATGAGAAATGGGCTGCCCAATCGCAATAGCAGCGGGTAAATTGACCAGTCTTGACCGAATATCAGCTTGAATCTCAGCCATTGAGCGATCTAGTTCACCTGCCGGTTTAATGCCAACATCAAGCTCACTAACATGCACCCCTTCGGCGTGCTCATCTAGCTCTGCCCTACCGCTTCTTCGGCCAACATAAGTGACTTCGGGAACTTGTCTGACAAGCTTTTCGGCTTGGCTTGCTACGCTAGCAGACTCCGAAAGAGAAACACCAGGATTTAGTCGAAGGCCGATGAGTAATGTTCCCTCATTAAATGGCGGTAGGAATGAGCTCGCCATAAAGGGAATGCTCGCGCCAGCTAATAAGACCGATACAAACGCATACATCAAAGGTTTTTTTGGGGCTTCCAATAATCTAGATAACTGAACTTTGTAATGACTTTTTAACCAAGTAACGATTTTTGTATCGTGATCCCTAAGTGACTTCATTGATGGCAGCAAATAAAAGCAAAGTACTGGGGTGATCGTGACTGACACTAAAAGCGATGCCAAGGTGGAGACAATAAATGCAATGCCCAAAGGAACAAATAGGCGACCTTCAATACCCGGCAACGCAAATAATGGAATAAACACTAAAACAATAATTGCAGTTGCATAGATGATTCCTGTCCTCACCTCTAATGAGGCTGCTCGTACAATTGCTAGTGGAGATAATTGATTGACCTTATCCCTGTCTAGATTTTCTCGCAGACGCCGAATCACGTTTTCTACGTCCACTACAGCATCATCTACTAATCCTCCAATCGCAATGGCTAAACCTCCCAATGTCATCGTGTTGATCGATAGGCCAAAGTATTTAAAAACTAAGGCTGTCAATAAAATCGAAACGGGAATTGCAGTTAAAGAAATGATGACTGGGCGTATCGTTCCTAAAAACAAATACAGTACTACCGCTACAAAGATTGAGGCACCGATGAGCTTACCCTCTAAGGTGCTAATGGACGCATCGATAAAACTCGCCTGTCTAAATGTCACTTTTGGGGTATTCATGCCCACTGGAAGGCCCTGTTTTAACTCAGATATTGCAGCCTCAATTTTCTTGGTTAATTCCACCGTATCTGCTGAGGGTTGCTTTTGAACACCCAGTATTACCGCTGGACCACCCTCATAACCAGCATCTCCTCGTCTTACGGCCGGTGCAAATGTGACATCAGCGACTTGCTTTAAGAGTATTGGCTGGCCATTTCGGCTTGAAACAGCAATATTTTTCAAATCCTCCAAGCTAGAAGTGCGTCCTATATGACGAATCAAGTACTCGCGATTATTCGACTCAAGAAACCCGCCAGATGTATTGGCTGAATATCCTTTTAGTGCATCTTCTATTTGCAATATGCTCAGACCTAGTTCAGCCATGCGGCGAGTATTGGGCTGCACTTGAAACTGCCTAACCTGACCACCAATTGGAATTACTTGAGCAACGCCTGGAATAGCCATTAGTCTTGGGCGAAGAACCCAATCAGCATATTCCCGTACTTGCATGGATGAAATCTTTGACTCATCAATTGGAATGGCAATCTGCATAATTTCACCCATGATCGAGCTAATGGGGCCCATGCGAGAGACGATGCCATCGGGAATAGCGCCCTCCATAGATGACAACCTCTCCGATACCATCTGCCTAGCACGGTAAATATCAACGGACCAATCAAATGT